>NZ_JBJNLG010000018.1:0-134637 GCF_052169175.1 Serratia sp. CY31944 | reverse complement strand
TGGTGATTTCCTTCTTACTTGTGGTGAGTAAGCTGGAATATTCCGGCATGGGTTTCCTTCAGGCTAGAGCCTCACAGGTTCAATCACCACCTCCTTAGGAGGTGGTTTAAGGCTTACAACAAAAACCCCGGCCTGCCGGGGTTTTTTTATGCCCTGAATACGCCTCGCCGCATCATTGCAGCGCCAGGAACAGCTCGCGATAGCTGGCGGTGAGCTGCTCCAGGGTGGCGCGGTTCAATCCGCTGGGGTTGGGCAATACCCACACCTCGGTTTCCCCCAACGTCAGCGTCTGCTTGCCCCAGGGCGCGTTTTTCACCCCGAAGGCGGTGGTGAACGCCTGCTTGCCCAAAATCGCCAGCGCGCGCGGCTGGTAGCGCAGGATCTTCTCTTGCAGCGCCTCGCCGCCGCTGCGCAGCTCGTCGCGCGACAGCTCGCTGGCCGCCACCGTCGGGCGCGCCACCAGCGCGGTAATGCCGCAGCCGTTGTCCTTCAGCTGCTGCCACTGCTCCGGCGCCAGCTGGCTCTCGGTAAAGCCGGCCTGATGGATCACCTTCCAGAAGCGATTGCTGCCGTTGGCGAAAGGGTAGCCCTGATGGGCGGAAGAAAGGCCGGGGTTGATGCCGCAAAACACCACCCGCAGATTGGGCGCCAGAAGTTCCATGAGTGTCGTGAGTCCATTGCAGGGATTTACTGCGGTTATCGCAAAATCCGCCAGCAATTACAACAGGCTAGAACTGTGCAGAAAAGCAACATACGGGCGAGTAACAGTAGACCGCCGCTTAAGGATTCCCTATAATCTCGCGGCTTGGCCCCTTAGCTCAGTGGTTAGAGCAGGCGACTCATAATCGCTTGGTCGTTGGTTCAAACCCAACAGGGGCCACCAAATTTTTGCTGTTTTCACAGCCTTACAAGCCATCCTGTCCGGGGTGGCTTTTTTGTTTCCCGCCTGCGTGCCACACTTCTCTCTCGGCATTCTCGTTTATTCCGACCCATAAGGATCCCGCATGATCGTCATCTGCGACCACGACAACCTCGACGCCTGGCTGGCGTTGCGCACCGCGCTGTGGCCGTCCGGCTCGCCTGAAGAGCACCGCGCGGAAATGCGCGAGATATTGGCTTCGCCGCACCATACCGCGTTTATGGCGCGGGGGCTGGACGGCGCTTTCGTTGCCTTTGCCGAGGTCGCGCTGCGCTACGATTACGTCAACGGCTGCGAATCGTCGCCGGTGGCGTTTTTGGAAGGGATTTATACCGCCGAACGCGCCCGCCGCCAGGGCTGGGCCGCGCGCCTGATCGCGCAGGTACAGGAGTGGGCGAAGCAACAGGGGTGCAGCGAGCTGGCGTCGGATACCGATATCGCCAATCTGGACTCCCAGCGCCTGCATGCGGCGCTGGGCTTTGCCGAAACGGAGCGGGT
This sequence comes from Serratia sp. CY31944, assembly GCF_052169175.1. Lineage (NCBI taxonomy): Bacteria > Pseudomonadati > Pseudomonadota > Gammaproteobacteria > Enterobacterales > Yersiniaceae > Serratia > Serratia sp. CY31944. The sequence goes on along the minus strand of NZ_JBJNLG010000018.1, from coordinate 133,220 downwards.
GGTGTTTTACCGCAAAACGCTGGGCTGATCAGGCAGTTTTGCTTTGCCGCTGATGCGCCAGCTGCTCGGCGCGCAGCAGGATCTCCTGCAAATCGTCCTCGTCGATATCGAACAGATCCCCCTCCATCAGCGCCTCGTGCAGATCGCCACGGGTGATGGAAACGGCATCGATCGGCAGATTGGCCGGTTTGGCCTCCGCCTGCGCCAGCGCGTGCGGGTAGCGTCGCCCGGCCAGGTTATTGAACAGAATGGCCAGCGCCGCCAGCAGCACCGAGTTCAGCAGCACCGGGTACAGCACGAAGTGGTAGCCCATCTGGTGAATGCCGGGGCCGCCGAGGATGGCGGTCAGCGCCACCGCGCCACCCGGCGGATGCAGGCAGCGCAGCTTAAACATCAGGCCGATGGCCACCGCCGCCGCTATGCCGCAGGCCAGCCCCGGATCGGGGATCAGCAGGCCGGCGCTGACGCCCACCGTCGCCGCCAGCGCATTGCCGCCGACGATCGACCAGGGCTGCGCCAGCGGGCTGTTGGGCACGCCGAACAGCAACACCGCCGAGGCGCCCATCGGCGCGATAAACCACAGGTTCACCTCGCCCAAAATAAAGTGGCTGATCCAGCCGGCGAGCATCAGCCCCAAACCGGCGCCGACGCTGGAAATCAGCATCTCTCGCTTGCCCACCGCCAGCGGGTGCGGCCACAGGCGCGCACATCCCACTTTCACTCGCTCTATCCACTGCGTCTTCATGTTACCCAATACGGCTCAATTCACGTGTTGGCAACAAATATATCACATCATCCGGAAGGAACTCACGGCGCTGCAGGCCGCGGCATCAAACAACTTTTGGCCTAACAGATTGATTTTTAGCCATCCCTCGACAATGATGAATGTTCTCCCCTTAACCCCGAGGAACCGCCGATGTCTCAACCGATCACCGAGCTTTACACCGACAGTGAATTTTTCAGCCCGTACGCCATGTCCGCCTTTGTCGTGCTGACGGAAAAAGGCATTCCGTTCACCGTGAAGACGGTGGATCTGGCGAAAGAAGAGAATAAAGAGGCGGCCTACGCGGCGCTGTCGCTCACCCGCCGGGTGCCGACGCTGGCCATCGGCGAGTTTCAGCTATCAGAGTCTTCGGCGATCGCCGAATACCTGGAGGACATCCATCCGGCCCACGCCGTGTACCCGCGCGACGTGAAGCTGCGCGCCAAGGCGCGCGAGATTCAAGCCTGGCTGCGCAGCGATCTGCTGCCGATCCGCGCCGAGCGCTCGACCGAAGTGGTGTTCAACAACGGCAAGTTCCCGCCGCTGTCCGAAGCCGCACAGGGGGCCGCACGCAAGCTGATCGACGCCGTCGAAAAGCTGTTGAGCCATGGGCAGGATAATCTGTTCAGGGAGTGGTGCATCGCCGACACCGATCTGGCGCTGATGCTCAACCGGCTGGTGATGCACGGCGATCCGGTGCCGGAGCGCCTGCGCCACTATGCGCACAAGCAGTGGCAGCGCCCGTCGGTGCAGGCCTGGCTGGCGCTGTCGGCAAAGCGGCGCGCCTGAGAAAAAAATCGGCGGCCACGACGCCGCCGTTCTCAATGCCGAGAAACAACATCACTGCTTGAGGGAAGGCAAATCACCATCCAGAGGGCAGATAGCCTAACAATGAAGCGATGGCGTACACCGCGCTGGCCAGGTACAGCAGCACAATGCTGATCTGCAGCAGCGGGTGCGTGATCCAGTTGCACTGCCAGCGCGGCGTCTGGTCGCCATGTTTGCGTGCGCCGCGCAGGATCAGCATCGGCATGATCGACAGGATCACCCCGCTGAACACCCCGGCGAAGTAGAGCGCGTTGACGAACGACACCAGCCCGCTGTAGGCCAGCGCGAACGGCGGCACCACCACCAGCAGCAGCACGCCGAAGCGGCGCAGCGGCAGCTCGTCGTTGCCCAGCCGGAACTTGTCGAAAATATTGGTCAGGAAACTGCCGCCCAATCCCCAGTAGGAAGTCAGCATCGCGCACAGCGCGAAGATGTTGGCGGAGAAGAACGCCCACTGCCCCAGCGCCTGGCCCCAGGATATGGTGGCCACGTCGGAGATGCCATCCAGCCCGCTGAGCGCGATCACCGACATCGGCACCGCCGCCAGCAAAATGAAGGTCACCGCCATGCCGACGATGATCGCCTTCGGCAACTGCTCCGGCTTGTCGGCAAAGCCGCGCGCCATTTCCGGCACGATGTACTGCGCCGAGAAGCAGAACACCACCACGTTGAACACCGGCACCATAAAGCGCCAGTCGCCGTCCAGCAGGTTGCGCATCTGGGTGGTGTCTTTCAGCAGCGTCGCCGCCACCAGCGCGGTCAGCATCACCACCATGCCGATGCTGATGAACTTCTCGCCGCGGCCGATCGCTTTCAAACCGAGATACAGCACGCCGGCGGCGGGCACGAAGAACAGCAGGCTGCCCAGCGCCGGCGAGATGCCGAACAGCGATTGCAGCAGCTTGCCGCTGCCGGTCATGTAGGCGGTAAGCGCCCCGACGCTGTTGACGCACACCGAAGCGAACATCAACCAGGCGCCCAGGCCGCCGACGTAGCGCTTCGCCAGCCCGCTCAGCTGCAGATGCGCGCGGGTGCGCAGCGTGGATTCGGCGACGTACAGCATGGTGATGGTGGTCAGGCTCCCCACCAGCACCAGCCAGAACAGCAGCGGCAGGAAACCGGCCTTGCTGGAGGCGTAGGCGATGGAGAGCACCCCGGCGCCGATATTGGTGCCGACGATCATCGCCACCCCTTCAAGGAAACTTAACGATTTGGCGGGTGCAGGTACTCGCACCCCGGCGGCAAGCGCCGGAGAAACAGAGGTATTATCAGACATGCATCATCCTTTATCGCCCGGCGACGCTGGCCGCCGGGATGGGTTAACGTCCTGACGCTCAACGGCTCACATCGATACACAGGTATTTCAGCTCCAGATATTCTTCTATCCCGTAGCGCGATCCTTCACGCCCGAGCCCTGACTGTTTCACACCGCCGAACGGCGCCACTTCGTTGGAAATCAGCCCGGTGTTGATGCCGACCATTCCGTACTCCAGCGCTTCCGGCACGCGCCACTGGCGCGCGGCGTTCTGCGTGAACAGGTAGGCGGCCAGGCCGAATTCGGTGTCGTTGGCCATGGCGATGGCTTCCGCCTCGTCATGGAAGCGGAACAGCGGCGCCACCGGCCCGAAGGTCTCTTCTTTGGCGAAGCGCATTTTCTGCGTCACGCCGGTCACCACCGTCGGCTGGAAGAAGGTGCCGCCTAGTGCGTGCGGCTGGCCACCGGTGGCGATCTGCGCCCCTTTGATCAGCGCATCGTCGATATGGCTCTGCACCTTCGCCACCGCATCGCTGTCGATCAGCGGCCCCTGGGTGGTGCCTTCCTGGCTGCCGTCGCCGACTTTCAACTGCTCGACCGCCGCCACCAGTTTCTCCGCCAGCCGCTCGTAGATGCCGTCCTGCACGTAGATGCGGTTGGCGCAAACGCAGGTCTGGCCGCTGTTGCGGAACTTGGAGGCCATGATGCCCGCCACCGCCGCGTCCAGATTGGCGTCGTCGAACACGATGACCGGCGCGTTGCCGCCCAGCTCCAGCGACAGCTTCTTGATGCTCGGCGCGCACTGCGCCATCAGAATGCGGCCGACCTCGGTCGAACCGGTAAAGCTCAGCTTGCGCACCACCGGGCTGTCGCACAGCACCTTGCCCACCTGCGCCGCTTCCCCGGTCACCACCTGCAACACGCCGGCGGGAATGCCGGCGTCCTGCGCCAGCTTGGCCAGCGCCAGCGCGGTCAACGGCGTTTGCTCGGCCGGTTTGACGATGATGGCACAGCCCGCCGCCAGCGCCGGCGCCACCTTGCGGGTGATCATCGCCGCCGGGAAGTTCCACGGGGTGATGGCCGCGCACACGCCAATCGGCTGCTTCACTACCACCAGGCGCTGCGAAGCCTGCGGCGCCTGCAATACCGCGCCGTCCACCCGCTTGGCCTCTTCGGCGAACCAGGTGATGAACGACGCGGCGTAGGCCACTTCGCCGCGCGCTTCCGCCAGCGATTTACCCTGCTCGGCGGTCATCAGCTGCGCCAGATCTTCCTGTGCGGCCAGCACCTTGTCGGCCCAGGCCAACAGCAGCGCGGAACGCTGCTTGGCGGTCAGCTGTTTCCAGTCGTTTTGCGCCCGCTGCGCCGCCGCGATCGCCTGCTGGGTTTCCTCTTCGCTGACCAGCGGAATGCTGGCCAGTTCGGCGCCGGTGGCCGGGTTGATCACCGCTTCGCGCTTGCCGCTCAGGGCATCGCACCATTCACCGTTGATCAGACACTGGCTGCGCAACAGCTCGGGATTGTTCAATTTCATGCCGTTCGCTCCTTAGTGAGCCAGCGCGCGGGACAGGATGCCCATCGCCTTGGTGAACTGATCGTCCGGGATGGTCAGCGGATACAGGAAGCGGATCACGTTGCCGTTCACGCCGCAGCTCAGCAGCAGCAGCCCTTCTTCCATCGCCTTCTGCTGCACCTGACGGGTGATCTCCGCCGAAGGCTTGCCGGTAGCCGGATCGTTGAACTCCACCGCCACCATCGAACCTTGCGCCCGCACATCCGCAATTGCCGGGCTGGTTTTGCGCGCCTGCTGCAGCACTTCCACCAGGTGCTGCCCCAAGCGCTGGGCGCGCTGGCACAGCTGCTCTTCGTCGATCACGTCCAGCACCGCGTGCGCCGCGGCCACCGCCAGCGGGTTACCGGCGTAGGTGCCGCCCAGCCCGCCCGGCGCCGGCGCGTCCATCACCTCGGCGCGGCCCGCCACCGCCGACAGTGGCATGCCGCCCGCCAGGCTTTTCGCCATGGTGATCAGATCCGGTTTAACGCTGTAGTGCTCCATGGCGAACAGCTTGCCGGTACGGGCGAAGCCGGTCTGTACTTCGTCGGCAATGAGAAGAATGCCGTGCTGGTCGCACAGCGCGCGCAACGCCTGCATAAAGTCGGCCGGCGCCACGTTGAAACCGCCTTCGCCCTGCACCGGCTCCAGCACGATCGCCGCCACCTGCTTGGGATCGATATCCGCTTTAAACAAGCGATCCAGGCTGTTCATCGCGTCTTCGGTAGTCACGCCGTACAGCGCATTCGGGTACTGGCCGTGGAACACCGAACCGGGGAACGGCCCGAAGCCCAGTTTGTAAGGCGCCACTTTGCCGGTCAGCGCCATGGTCATGTAGGTACGGCCGTGGAAGCCGCCGCCGAAGGTGATCAAGCCCGGGCGGCCGGTGTAAGCGCGGGCGATCTTCACCGCGTTTTCCACCGCCTCCGCGCCGGTGGTGAAGAAGGCGGTTTTACACGGGCCGGCGATCGGCGCGCGCTGGTTGATGCGCTCCGCCAGCGAGACATAGCTTTCGTAAGGAACGATCTGATAGGCGGTGTGGGTGAAGGCCTGCAGCTGCTTTTCAATCGCGGCGATCACCTTCGGGTGGCGATGGCCGGTGTTCAGCACGGCGATCCCCGAGGCGAAGTCGATCACTTCATTGCCTTCCACATCCCACAGCGTAGCGTTCTCTGCGCGCTCGGCGTAAAAACCACACATCACGCCCACTCCGCGCGGGGTGGCGTCCTGACGGCGTTGGTTCAATTCTGCGTTTTTCATGCTGTTCTCTCCGGTCGGTGCCAGTTACACGTTTCGTTCACATTCGTGAAACAATGCCGTTTATTTACACAGGATGTGGCCCTATAATCGAGTGCCAGTTACGAATAATTGAGGGATCCAATTGCGCTCATTGAGTGGTGATCTGTTGCTGCAGCGCCTCGGCGAGCAGCCCGATGACAAGCTGCACAAGCGGCTTTACAACGCGATCCGCACCAGCATTCTCGACGGCAGCCTGCCGCCCTCCAGCCGCTTGCCCGCCTCGCGCGATCTGGCGCAGGAGCTCAGCCTGTCCCGCAACACCGTATTAACCGTTTATGAACAACTATTGGCGGAAGGCTACGTATCGGCGCGCGCTGGCAGCGGCACCTTCGTCGCCGACACGGTGCCGGACAGCTGCCTCTCCACCGGCGGCGCGCCGGCCGACGGCAGCGGGCAACCGCGGCGCGTCGAACTGTCCGAGCGCGGCGCCACGCTGCTGCACCACGCCAGCGCCAGCCCCAAACAGTGGGGGGCGTTCATTCCCGGCGTGCCCGACGTCAACGCCTTTCCCCATCAGCTGTTCAGCAAGATCCAGGCGCGCCTCAGCCGCCGCCCGGCGCCGCAGCGGCTGACCTACAGCAATCAGGGCGGCAGCCCGGAGCTGCAGCATGCGTTGGTGGAGTATTTACGGGTGGCGCGCTCGGTGCGTTGTTCGCCGGAACAAATCTTGATCACCGAGGGCATTCATCAGGCGATCGATCTGGTGACGCGCATGTTGTGTAATCCGGGGGATGACGCCTGGATCGAAGAGCCGGGCTATTGGGGGATCCGCAATATCCTGCGCATCAATGCGCTGAACATCTGCCCGCTGGCGGTGGACGAAGCCGGGCTGGTGCCGCCGGAGCAGCCGACCACCCCGCCCCGCCTGATTTTCGTCACTCCGTCGCACCAGTATCCGCTCGGCTCGGTGATGAGCCTGGCGCGCCGCCAACGGCTGCTGGCGCTGGCGCGCAACGCCGGCGGCTGGATCGTCGAGGACGATTACGACAGTGAATTCCGCTTTTCCGGCCAACCGATCCCGGCGCTGCAAGGGCTGGAGGCCGACGCGCCGGTGATTTACATCGGCACCTTCAGCAAAACGCTCTATCCGGCGCTGCGCCTCGGCTATGTGGTGTTGCCGCCGCCGCTGGTGCAGGCGCTGAAAACCGCCCACGCCGAGCTGTACCGCGGCGGGCACCTGCTGATCCAGAGCGCGCTGGCGGAGTTTATTCAGGCGGGGCATTACACCGCGCATATCCGCCGCATGCGGTTGCTGTACGCCCGGCGGCGCGCCTTCCTGACCGGCTTGATCGAACAGCACCTCGGCAAACAGGCGCTCAGCGAGTTCAACAGCAACGCCGGGCTGCATCTGATCCTCAACCTGCCGGACGAGGCCGACGACGTGGCGATCGCCGCCGCCGCCGGCGCGCGCGGGGTGCTGGTGCGGCCGCTGTCGCGCTACTACATGCAGCCCAACCGCCGGCGCGGCCTGCTGATGGGGTTTGCCTGCGTGCCGGAAGAGCAGATGGCCGCCGCCTTCACCCAGCTGCTGGCGTGCATCAACGCGCCCGAAATGAAAAAGGCGGCTCCTTAGGGCCGCCTTCGCGTGTTACCAGGCCTGAAGCCGCCAACCGTCCGCCTGCCGGTGCAGACGGTGCGTCGGCCGCAGCGCCTGCAGGAAGTCTTCGTCGTGCGACACCACCAGCATCGCGCCGGGGAAATCCGCCAGGGCGGTTTCGATCGCCAGCGACGACGCCAGATCCAGGTGGTTGGTCGGTTCGTCCAGCAACAGCAGCTGCGCCGGTTGCCGCCGCCACAGCGCGCAGGCCAGCGCCGCCTTCAGCCGTTCGCCACCGCTCAGCGCGCCCAGCGGCAGCGCGATGCGATCGGCGCCAAGCTGCAACTGCGCCAGCCGGGTGCGCAACGCGCCTTCCACCAGCGGCGAATCCTGCAGCCCGAGATGCTCCATCACCGACAGGCTCGGGTCGAGCTGCGACAAGGTTTGATCGAGATAGGCCGTCGACAGCGGGCAATGACAATGGCCGGCAAGCGGCGCCAGCTGGCCGAGAACGGTCTTCAGCAAGGTGGACTTGCCGCAGCCGTTAGGGCCGGTCAACGCCACGCGCATCGGGCCGTCGATCCGCAGATCCAGCGGCGGCGCGCTGACGAACGGCAGTTGCAACTGTTCGAGCACCAGCACCTGCTTGTTCGCGCTCACATCACTGCCCGGCAGCGCCAGCAACACCGGCTGTTCCTCTTCCACCCGCTGATAGGCCTCGCGCACCGCCGCATCGAGGCTGTCGCGCTGGTCCTGATGCTGTTTGCGCAGCGTACCGAGGCTCTCCTTCGCCGCCGATTTGTAGGCCACCCGCTCGAAAGAGGCGATATTGAGCGTATCGACGACGCGCAGCGTTTGCGCCGAGCGCCGCTGGCTCATGTCGTGCTCTTTCTGCTGACGCGCGCGAGTACGGCGGCGCTCCTCGCGCGCATGCTCCAGATCGGCGCGCGCCGCCTGCTGCTCCGTGTCGCGCTGGCGGCGGTAGTCGTCGTAGTTGCCGCCGTAGCTGCGCAGCGCGCCGGGCGTCAGTTCGACGATGCGCTCCATACGCCCCAGCAGTTGCCGGTCATGGCTGGCGATCAGCAGCCCGCCCTGCCACCGCTCCAGCTGCTGATACAGCCAGGCGCGCCCGGCGCTGTCGAGGTGGTTGGTCGGTTCGTCCAGCAGCAGATAATCCGCCTCCCCCAGAAAAGCGCCGCACAGCGCCGCGCGCATCCGTTCGCCGCCGCTCAAGTCGCATGCGGATCGCAACGGATCGAAGGCCGGCAGCCCGGCGGCGGCGAAGGCGCTTTGCAGGCGATCGTTGAGATCCCAGCGCCCTTCCAGACGATCGATGTCGTCCGCCAACGGCCGCCCCTGCTCGATGCGCGCCAGCGCGGCGAACACCTCGCCGTAGCCCAGCAGCTGCGCCAGCGTGGTGTCGGCCGCGATCTCCGGCTGCTGCGCAACGTAAGCCAATGCGGCATGGGATTCGACGTGCCCGTTGCCCGGCCGATCCCGCCCGGCGATCAGGCGCAGCAGCTGGGTTTTGCCGACGCCGTTGCGCCCCACCAGGCCGCAGCGCTGCCGATCGAAAGCGAGATCCAGCGGGCCGAACAGCGTTTCGCCGTCAGCAAATTGGCAGGTCAGTTGATGTAAAACGAAATAAGGGGACTGCGCAAAATGAGCCATAAGCACTCCTGAATGAGATCAAAACATCCCCACAGGGCGCGAGAGCGCACGGCGTGGGACCAGATATCAACAGGTGTGGTTGTTCATTTTCGGTTATGGCTCCGCAGAGAGAAGGAATTTGCAACGCGCAAAGGTTAACCGATCTTTTGTTCGTTATGCAAACAGTGTCTGAGATTCATGACGTCTATCACATTCGGCGCAACGCAGATTCCCAAGCGGCGCGACAACGGCTAGATTTATCTCATCCGACCACTTGTGTTCACATAATTATAACAACGGGCCCCGATTTCACCCGATGGAGAGTGCAATGAGCAATTACCCTCACCTGCTGGCGCCGCTGGATCTCGGCTTCACTACCCTGAAAAACCGGGTGCTGATGGGATCGATGCATACCGGCCTGGAAGAGCTGCCCGACGGCCCGCAGCGCCTGGCCGCGTTTTATGCCGAGCGCGCCGCCGCCGGCGTGGCGCTGATCGTCACCGGCGGCATCGCCCCGAACGAACAGGGCGTGGTTTTTCGCGGCGGTTCGATCCTCAACAGCGAGGAGCAATTGCCTCACCACCGCCCGGTGACCGAAGCCGTCCACCGGGCGGGCGGCAAAATTGCGCTGCAGATCCTGCACACCGGCCGCTACAGCTATCAACCCAAGCTGGTCGCCCCTTCCGCCCTGCAGGCGCCGATCAACCCGTTTACGCCGAGCGCGCTCAGCGAAGCGGAGATCGAGCAGACCATCGCCGACTTCGCCCGCTGCGCGGCGCTGGCGCAGCAGGCCGGCTATGACGGCGTGGAAGTGATGGGATCCGAAGGCTATCTGATCAACCAATTCTTGACGACGCGCACCAATCAGCGCGACGACCAATGGGGCGGCAGCTTCACCAACCGCATGCGCTTCGCCGTCGAGACCGTCAGGGCGGTGCGCCAGGCGGTGGGCGCGGAGTTCATTCTGATCTACCGGCTGTCGATGCTCGATCTGGTGGAAGACGGCTCCAGCTGGCAGGAGATCGAGCAGCTGGCGCTGGCGGTTGAACAGGCGGGCGCCACGATCATCAATACCGGCATCGGCTGGCACGAAGCGCGTATTCCGACTATCGCCACCATGGTGCCGCGCGCCGGGTTCAGCTGGGTGACCCGCAAGCTGATGGGCAAGGTCGGCATCCCGCTGATCACCACCAACCGCATCAACGATCCGGCGGTGGCCGAGCAGGTGCTGGCGGACGGCTGCGCCGACATGGTGTCGATGGCGCGTCCGTTCCTCGCCGACGCCGCCTTTGTGCAGAAAGCCGCCGAGGGGCGCGCCGACGAGATCAATACCTGCATCGGCTGCAACCAGGCCTGTCTCGACCAGATTTTTGAAGGCAAGCTGACTTCCTGCCTGGTCAACCCGCGCGCCTGCCGCGAAACCGAAATGCCACTGACAATGGCGGAGAAACCGAAAAAACTGGCGGTGATCGGCGCCGGCCCCGCCGGGCTGGCCTTTGCCACCACCGCCGCCAGCCGCGGCCATCAGGTGACGCTGTTCGACGCCGCCGAGCAGATCGGCGGCCAGTTCAACATCGCCAAGCAGATCCCCGGCAAGGAAGAATTCCATGAAACCCTGCGTTACTTCCGTCGCCAGCTGGCGCTGGGCGAAGTGACGGTCAGGCTGGGCGTCAAGGTCGAGGCGGCGGATTTAAGCGAATTCGACGAAGTGATCCTCGCCTGCGGCATCGTGCCGCGCACCCCGGACATCCCCGGCATCGGCCACGCCAAGGTGCTGAGCTATCTGGACGTGCTGCGCGATAAAAAACCGGTCGGCCAGCGGGTGGCGATCGTCGGCGCCGGCGGCATCGGCTTCGACACCGCCGAGTACCTCAGCCAGCACGGCGTGTCCAGCAGCCTGGATCAGGCGGAATTCAACCGCGAATGGGGTATCGACGGCCGCCTTGAGCAGCGCGGCGGGCTGGCGGCGCAAGGCCCTCAGGCACCGCGCGCCGCGCGGCAAATCTACCTGTTGCAGCGCAAAACCAGCAAGGTGGGCGAAGGCCTGGGGAAAACCACCGGTTGGATCCATCGCGCCAGCCTGGCGATGCGCGGCGTGAAGATGCTCAACAGCGTCAGCTATCGGCTGATCGACGACGAAGGGCTGCACATCACCCGCGCCGAGCAGGACAGCTGTCTGCCGGTGGACACGGTGGTCATCTGCGCCGGGCAAGAACCGCGCCGCGAGCTGCAGCAGCCGCTGCTGGCGATGGGGAAAACCGTGCATCTGATCGGCGGCGCCGACGTGGCCGCCGAGCTGGACGCCCGCCGCGCGATCGATCAGGGGACGCGGCTGGCGATGGCGCTGTAAAAAAAGGGGCGCACAGCGCCCCTGACATTGATGACAAACCTCATCCCCATGCCGGGTGGCAGAGAGCAGCGAATAGAAAACAAGGAAAATCAATTTATTGATTTTCGGCTGATAACCACAAAGGGGGGAAAAACCACGCTTTTTCCCCCCTTTGTCAACAGCATGAGGGGCGCACAGCTCCCTTGGTCATCACGCTCAGCGACGCGCGCCGGATTTCACCGCTCTCAAGATCACGAACTTCTTGTTCGAGGCCACCAGCGTGCAGTTGCCGAACAGACGCTTGAGCTTCTGGTGATAGTCGAGGTGGCGGTTGCCGACGATGCGCAATTCGCCGCCCACCTGCAGACAGCGCTTGGCGTCGCAGAACATCTGCCAGGCGGTGTGATCGGTAATGGCGTGCTGCTGGTGGAACGGCGGGTTGCACAGCACCGCCTGCACGCTTTCGCGCTCGATGCCCGCCAGCGCGTTGTTCACCTCAAACTGGCAGCGATCCAGCTCTTGCGGCAGGTTGTGCTCCACGTTCAGTTCGCTGGAGGCCACCGCCATGTAAGATTCATCGACGAAGGTCACCTGCGCTTCCGGGTTTTGCGCCAGCGCCGTCAGGCCAATCACGCCGTTGCCGCAGCCCAGATCGACGATATGGCCGTTCAGGCCGCGCGGCAGATGCTCCATAAACAGGCGCGCGCCGATATCCAGGCTGCCGCGCGAGAAGACGTTGGCGTGGTTATGGATAAGCCAATCGGTACCGTCCAGCGGCCAGTCGGTGGTTTCCGCCGCCGCCGGCGGGACGATGTCCGCCGCCTGGCAGAAGATCAGGCGCGCTTTCTTCCACGCCAGGCTGGTGCGCGTCGAGCCCAGCACCTTTTCAAACAGCTGCATCGTCGAGGTGTGCACGTCGCGTGCCTTGGCGCCGGCGACGATCAGCGTGTCTTCGGTCACGACGTGGCGCAGCGCGCACAGCTGCTGCTCCAGCAGCGCCAGCGCTTTCGGCACGCGAATCAACACCACCGCCGGCGCCGCTGGCAGCTCGGCCAGGCTGTCCAGCAGCGTAACCTGCTCGGGATCCAGCCCGTTGAGCTTGAGGTTGTGGCGCGTCGCCAGCTGGCTCATGTAGGAGTCGCTGACGCTGTAAGGGCGATGCGCGTGCAACGCACAGGCCAGGGTGCCGAAGTTATCGTTGAAAATCAGCACCGGACGGCCGCCGATATCTACGTTTTCAAGCTGTTGCAGCAGATATTCGTCCGCCGCTTCCCACGCCTGCAGTTGGGTGGATTCTTCTTGTTGGGGATAACGCTCCAGCTCAAGTTGCTGTGTTCCCAGATCGAGTTGGCTCATTGCCCCTCCTGACTGATAAAATTTGGGCTGTTTATCCCCTAAAAACGCCCGTCAGTAAAATGTTTTTTCGGATAAATTGCGTATTGCGCCGCGTATCTGAAAACCCGCGCTCCTTTTCTCCTTTAACAACATTAACCTTTCCCTCCCGAGCACCCATGTCGACGTTTTTTTAACCTGACGGGGTGTAACTTTAAATGTTACACTGCCAGTCCCTATGGAAGGGGGAAAGCATGATTAAATCTTTCCGCGATCGCTACCTGGAGCAGTTCTATCTGGGAGGCAGACGCAGCCGTCTGATCCCCGGTGCGCTCGAGCGGCAGTTGGCCAGAAAACTCGATATGTTGGCCGCCGCGCAGCAAGAGCGTGATTTGCATCACCCCACGGGTAACTATTACAAACGGCTATCCGGGCCATTTCAGGGATGGTCAAGCCTGCGCGTCAATATGCACTGGCGGCTGATGTTCCAGTGGCGGCATGATGCCGCTGAAAAAATTTACCTCGATCCTCACCAAGATACCTGAACGAGGGGGAACCAATGTTGGAAACCACGACTCGCGAACCCACCACGGTGGGAGAAGTGCTGCAGGAAGAATATTTAACGCCGCTAGGCATCGGCCAGGAGGAACTGGCAAAGGTCTTGGGCGTCACCCGCGCCACCGTCAATCGCCTGTGCAACGGGCATCGACGCATGAGCGTTGCCGAGGCCAATCTGTTTGCCGATCTGTTCGAAACGACCGCTGACTTTTGGCTAAACCTGCAGGCGGCACACGATCGCTGGGAAGCCAGACAGTCCGATGCGCAGCGTGTGCGGCTGCGGCCAATCAAAGAAATACTGGGGCGCAATATCACTCATGCATGACACCGAACTCGCCTACCTGCAAGGCTACCCAACGCATCTGCAAAGCCAGGTGCAGCAACTGATCCATCAGAATCGGCTGGGAGACGTGCTGCTGCAGCGCTACCCGCAGGTGCACGGCTGCACCACCGACAAGTCGCTGTATCAGTTTACCGTCGATCTGAAAAATCAGTATCTGCGCAACGCCCAGCCGCTGAGCAAGGTGGCCTACGACAGCAAGATCCACGTCATGAAGCACGCGCTTGGCCTGCACACCGCCATCTCGCGCGTGCAGGGCGGCAAGCTGAAGGCCAAGGCGGAAATCCGCGTGGCGACGGTGTTCAAGGTCGCGCCCGAACCCTTTTTGCGCATGATCGTGGTGCATGAGCTGGCGCACCTGAAAGAGAAAGATCACAACAAGGCGTTCTACAGCCTGTGCTGCCATATGGAGCCGGATTACCACCAGCTGGAGTTCGATACCCGGCTGTATCTGACGCACCTTTCGCTGTTTGGCGAGCTGTATGCATAGCGAGTGAGGGCGTGATAATCTGCGGTTTTAGGCCTGGACCGGAGCTCGCCATGATTCGCTTTGCCGTCGTCGGCACCAACTGGATTACGGAACGTTTTATCGATGCCGCCCATGAAAGCGGCAAACTCAAGCTGAGCGCCGTGTATTCACGCTCGCTGGAACAGGCGCAGGCGTTTGGCGCCAACTATCAGGTCACGCAGTTTTTCGACTCGCTCGAGGCGATGGCGCAGTCTGACGCCATAGACGCGGTGTATATCGCCAGCCCCAACTCCCTGCACTGCCCGCAATCGCTGCTGTTCCTGCGCCATAAAAAGCACGTGATCTGCGAAAAACCGCTGGCCTCCAACCAGCGCGAAGCGGAACAACTGGTCGCCTGCGCGCGGGAAAACCAGGTGGTGCTGTTCGAGGCGTTCAAAAGCGCCTATCTGCCGAATTTCCTGGCGCTGCAGCAGGCATTGCCTAAAGTCGGCCGGCTGCGCAAAGCCTTTATCAACTATTGCCAATACTCTTCGCGCTATCCGCGCTATCTCGCCGGCGAGAATCCCAACACCTTTAACCCGCAGTTTTCCAACGGCTCGATCATGGACATCGGCTACTACTGCCTGGCCAGCGCGGTGGCGCTGTTCGGCGCGCCGCAGTCGGTGCTGGCCAGCGCCACGCTGCTGGATACTGGCGTGGACGCCCACGGCACCGTCTGCCTGAACTACGGCGATTTCGACGTCACGCTTTCCCATTCCAAGGTCAGCGACTCGGCACTCCCCAGCGAGATCCAGGGGGAAGAAGGCACGCTGATTATCGACAAGATTTCCGAGTGTCAGGGAGTGGCGCTGACGCCGCGCGGCGGCAACCGGCAGGACCTGAGCCAGACGCAGCACATCAACACCATGCTGTATGAAGCGCTGGCTTTCGCCGAGCGGGTTGAGCAGCGTCAGGTGGAACATCCGGAGCTGGAGAATTCGCTGATCGTCGCCCACCTGCTGACCGACATCCGCCGCCAGACCGGCGTCGTCTTCCCCGCCGACGGAGAATGAGATGAAACCGCTGCTCGTGATGCAAACCGGCGACGCGCCGCAGGCCATTCGTCAGGAATTGGCCAACTTTGATGGCATGTTCCTGCAACAGGGGAATATCGACGCCGAACGCGCGCACATCGTGCATCTGCCCGCCGGCGAAAGGCCGTTGCCGCCGGCCGCCTATTGCGGCGTGGTCATCACCGGCTCGCCGGCGATGGTGACCGAACGGCTGCCGTGGAGCGAGGCGGCCGCCGAATGGCTGCGTCAGGCGATGGCGATCAAACTGCCGCTGTTCGGCGTCTGCTACGGCCACCAGCTGTTGGCCTACGCGCTCGGCGGCGAAGTGGGCTATCACCCGCAGGGCATGGAGGTCGGCACGCTGGAGATCGAACTGCTGCCCGCCGCGGCCGACGATCGGCGGCTCACCCTGCTGCCACCGCGATTCAAGGCCAATCTTATCCACTCGCAGAGCGTGCTGACGCCGCCCGCCGGCGCGCAGACGCTGGCGCGTTCGCAGCAGGACGCGCACCAGATCCTGCGCTATGGCGATCACGCTCTGACCACCCAGTTCCACCCGGAATTCAACGGCGCGGTGATGAGCCAGTATCTGCAGTGGCTCGGCGAACTGCATCCTGAGCAGCAAGCCCGCTATCAACAGCAACAACAACAGGTTAGCGACACGCCGTTCAGCCGCCTGCTGCTGCAGGGATTCGTCGTCAGCCTCGGCGCGCAAAAAGCGATGGCCGGCTAACGCGATTCACGTTGACCGCCGACACATTTTGCATTACTTTCTGCTCTGCAAAGGGGAGTAACTTCATTGCCGGTCAATCGTCATTACGATGCGCAAGCATCCGGTTACCGGGCAACCTGATGTCAAAGGTGTAACCACCTTCATCAACGTTGTAAGTGAGACCTTGCCGGAAGGCGAGGTTTGCTTGCAGCGTTCACAGAGCGGCTGGCGTCTTCCGACGTTGGCCGTTTTTGTTTTTGAAGGATACCTCTGATGATGAATTCCGTTGGCACACCGTGGTTATGGGGCAGCTTCGCCGCCGTCATAGTCGTGATGCTCGCAATCGATCTCCTGTTGCAGGGCCGTAAAGGCGCGCACACCATGTCTATGAAGCAGGCCGCCAGCTGGTCGCTGGTGTGGGTCAGCCTCTCCCTGCTGTTCAATTTCGGTTTCTGGTACTACCTGAATGAAACCGCCGGGCGCGCCGTCGCCGATACCCAGGCGCTGGCCTTCCTCACCGGCTACCTGATCGAAAAAGCGCTGGCGGTGGATAACGTGTTCGTCTGGCTGATGCTGTTCAGCTACTTCGCCGTGCCGGCCAACCTGCAGCGGCGGGTGCTGATCTACGGCGTGCTGGGGGCGATCGTGCTGCGTACCATCATGATCTTCGCCGGCAGCTGGCTGGTCAGCCAGTTCCAGTGGCTGCTGTACCTGTTCGGCGCCTTCCTGCTGTTCACCGGTATCAAAATGGCGCTGGCGAAGGAAGATGACTCGGCGATCGGCGACAAGCCGCTGGTGAAATGGCTGCGCAGCCACCTGCGCATGACCGACAACCTGGAAGGCGAGCGCTTCTTCGTGCGCCGCAACGGCATCCTGTTCGCCACCCCGCTGGTGCTGGTGCTGATCCTGGTAGAGCTGAGCGACGTGATCTTCGCGGTGGACAGCATTCCGGCGATCTTCGCCGTGACCACTGACCCGTTCATCGTCCTGACCTCCAACCTGTTCGCCATCATGGGCCTGCGCGCCATGTACTTCCTGCTGGCCAACGTTGCGGAGCGTTTCTCGATGCTGAAATACGGCCTGTCGGTGATCCTGGTGTTTATCGGCATCAAGATGCTGATTATCGACTTCTTCCACATCCCGATCGGCGTATCGCTGGGCGTGGTGGCGGGCATCCTGACGCTCACCTTGCTGATTAACGCCTGGGTCAACCGTCGCAACGATCGCCTGGCGAATAAACAACCATAATCTGTTATCCGGGGCGCTAGTCGCCCCGTGATTGTTTGGCAATTCCCCCAAAACGCCAAACGTTATTGCGATCACACAAATGTAACCAGTATGTTATCAAGTGTTGATCCGCGCTTAGAATTTCACCTTCGCCTCTTTCCAACATCATTCGATTGCTGAATACTGATTCGGCAAACACACTTAGTTACAGAATCATATAAAGCCACCCGGCGTCGTTCCCGCCGCGGCGGCCAGATAACATCAGGAAGAAAGCACTATGCAAAAACTACTACAAAAGATCACGCAGGGTAGCCTGGTCAAACAAATCATGGTCGGCCTGGTGGCCGGCATTCTGTTGGCGCTGGTTTCGCCGGCGGCGGCCTCCGCCGTTGGCCTGCTCGGTTCCCTGTTCGTCGGCGCGCTGAAGGCGGTGGCGCCGGTGCTGGTGCTGGTGCTGGTGATGGCCTCGATCGCCAACCATAAACAGGGGCAGAAGACCAACATTCGCCCGATCCTGTTCCTCTACCTGCTGGGCACCTTCGCCGCGGCGCTGGTGGCGGTCGTCGTCAGCTTTATCTTCCCTTCCACGCTGGCGCTGAGCACCGGCGCGACGGACATTACCCCGCCGGGCGGCATTGTGGAGGTGATGAAGGGCCTGTTGATGAGCGTGGTGGCCAACCCGTTCCATGCGCTGATTAACGCCAACTACATCGGTATTCTGGCGTGGGCCGTCGGGCTGGGGCTGGCGCTGCGCCACGCTTCCGAAACCACCAAGGGGCTGATCAACGACATGTCCCATGCGGTCACGCTGGTGGTGCGCGCGGTGATCCGCTGTGCGCCGCTCGGCATCTTCGGCCTGGTGGCTTCCACGCTGGCGGAAACCGGTTTCGGCGCGCTGTGGGGCTACGCCCAATTGCTGATGGTGTTAATCGGCTGCATGCTGCTGGTGGCGCTGGTGCTCAACCCGCTGATCGTTTACTGGAAGATCCGCCGCAATCCGTATCCGCTGGTGTTCGCCTGCCTGCGCGAGAGCGGCGTAACCGCCTTCTTCACCCGCAGCTCGGCCGCCAACATCCCGGTGAACATGGAGCTGTGCAAGAAGCTGAACCTGAATGAGGACACCTACTCGGTTTCCATCCCGTTGGGCGCGACCATCAATATGGCCGGCGCGGCGATCACCATCACCGTACTGACGCTGGCGGCGGTAAACACGCTGGGCATCGCGGTGGACGTTCCGACCGCCCTGCTGCTGAGCGTGGTGGCCGCCCTCTGCGCCTGCGGCGCGTCCGGCGTGGCCGGCGGCTCGCTGCTGCTGATCCCGCTGGCGTGCAACATGTTCGGCATTCCGAACGACGTGGCGATGCAGGTGGTAGCGGTCGGCTTTATCATCGGCGTGCTGCAGGATTCGGCGGAAACCGCCCTCAACTCCTCCACCGACGTGCTGTTCACCGCCGCGGCCTGCCAAGCGGAAGACCAGCGGCTGGCGAACGAAGACCCGCTGAAGGTGCGTTAATCCCACCCTGGCTGCATTGCAAAGGCGCTCTTTCGAGCGCCTTTTTTGTCAGCCTTACAGCGTCACTCCGCTTTTAAAGATCGCCAGCTCGCGGAAATCGTTGGCTTCATTGCGCGCCGGACGGCCGTTGGCGATCTCGACGATCAGATCGACGAAGCGGCCGAGCAAGGTCTCCATCGCCACCCCGTGAACCAGACCGCCGGCGTCGAAATCGATCCAGTGCGGTTTCTTCGCCGCCAGTTCGCTGTTGGTCGCCAGCTTCACCGTCGGCACAAAGCCGCCGTACGGCGTGCCGCGCCCGGTGCTGAACAGCACCATATGGCAGCCGGCGCCGGCCAGCGCGCTGGTCGCCACCGCGTCGTTGCCCGGCGCGCTGAGCAGATTCAACCCCGGCACGCGCAGCCGCTCGCCGTATTTCAGCACGTCCACCACCTGGCTCAGGCCCGCTTTTTGGGTGCAGCCGAGCGATTTCTCTTCCAGCGTGGTAATGCCGCCGGCCTTGTTGCCCGGCGACGGGTTCTCATAAATCGGCTGTTGATGGGCGATGAAATAGCGTTTGAAATCGTTGATCATGTCGACGGTTTTGTCGAAAGTCTCCCCATCGCGGCAGCGGCTCATCAGGATGCGCTCGGCGCCGAACATCTCCGGCACTTCGGTCAGCACCGTGGTGCCGCCATTGGCGATCACATAATCGGAAAACCGTCCCAGCAGCGGGTTGGCGGTAATGCCCGACAATCCGTCCGAACCGCCGCACTCAAGGCCGAACTTCAGCTCGCTCAGGCGGCCCGGCTCGCGGCGATCGTGGCGCATCTCACGGTACAGCTCGTGCAGCAGCCCCAGCCCGGCCTCCACCTCGTCGTCCTGCTGTTGGCACACCATAAAGCGCAGCCGCCGCTCGTCCGCCATCCCCAGCGTGGCGCGAAAGGCCTCCACTTGATTGTTCTCGCACCCCAGCCCGATCACCAGCACCGCGCCGGCGTTGGGATGGCGCGCCATGTTTTGCAGCATGATGCGGGTGTTGGCATGATCCTGTCCCAGCTGCGAGCAACCGAACGGATGGCTGAACAGATGCACGCCGTCGATCCCCTCCGCCTGCGTTTGCTGCAAAAAGCGCTGCTGGATCTGGCGGGCGATGCCGTTGACGCAGCCGACGGTCGGCACGATCCACAGTTCGTTGCGGATCCCCACGTCGCCGCCGGCCCGGCGGTACAGCTGCACCTCGCGATCCGCCGCCTGCGGCGGCAACGCCGGGAACTGCGGCTGGTAACGGTAGCTGTCCAGATCGCTCAGGTTGGTTTTGGCGTTTTGCGAATGAATATGTTCCCCGGGCCCGATGGCCGCGAGCGCGTGGCCGATCGGCTGGCCATATTTGATGATGTCCTCGCCCTTTGCGATCGGGCCGAGCGCAAACTTGTGCCCGCGCGCCACCGGCTGCGCCAGTTGAACGCGCTCCCCGTCCAGCTCAACCGTTTCTCCGGCGGCCAGATCGCGCAGCGCCACCGCCACGTTATCCTGCTCGTGAATCTTTATCGTACTTTGCATAAACCGGTCCCGGATAACGGCTACGCCAGTTCAATGGCGAAATAGTTTTTGGCGTTGTCGAAACAGATGTTTTTCACCATCTCGCCCAGCAGCGCGAGATCCGCCGGCGCTTCGCCGCCCGTCACCCAGCGGCCGATCATCTGGCAAAGAATGCGGCGGAAGTATTCATGCCGCGTATACGACAGGAAGCTGCGGCTGTCGGTCAGCATGCCGACGAAGCGGCTCAGCAACCCGAGCTGCGCCAGCTGCGTCATTTGGCGCTGCATGCCGTCCTTCTGATCGTTGAACCACCAGCCAGAGCCGAACTGCATCTTGCCCGGCGTGCCTTCCCCCTGGAAATTGCCGATCATGGTGCCGATCACTTCGTTATCGCGCGGGTTGAGGCAATAGAGAATGGTTTTCGGCAGGCCGCCCTGCCGCGCCTGGGCATCCAGCAGCCGCGACAGCGGCTCCGCCAGCGGCCGATCGTTGATCGAGTCGAAGCCGATATCCGGCCCGACGGCGGCCAGCATGCGGCTGTTGTTATTGCGCAGCGCGCCGATATGGTACTGCTGCACCCAGCCGCGGTGCCGGTATTCGCCGGCCAGGAACAGCAGCACTGCGCTTTTGAACTGGGCGCTCTGTTCCGGGGTCGGCAGCTCGCCGTTCAGGCGGCGCAGCAGGATCGCATCCAGCGCCGCTTCGTCGGCCTCCCCGAACACCACCACGTCCAGCGCATGATCGGCCACCTTGCAACCGTGGGCGGCGAAGTGATCCATGCGCTTGTACAGCGCGTCGCACAGCGCGCTGAAGCGGCCGATGGCGGTGTCCGCCGCCGCCTCCAGCTGCCGCAGATAGTCGTTGAAGCCAGGCGCATCGATGGCGAAGGCCTTGTCCGGCCGCCAACTCGGCAACACCTTGATATCGAAGCTGTGATCGTCGGCGATCGCCCGATGGTGGCGCAGATCGTCGATCGGATCGTCGGTGGTGCCGACCATTTTCACGTTCATCTGCCGCATGATGCCGCGCGCGCGAAACTCATCCTGCGCCAGCAGCGCATTGCCGCGCTGCCAGATCTCATCCGCCGTGGCCGGCGACAGCAGCGTTCCGGTGATGCCGAACGGCCGGCGCAGCTCCAGATGCGTCCAGTGATAGAGCGGATTGCCGATGGTGTGCGGCACCGTGGCGGCCCAGGCGTCGAATTTCTCGCGATCGCCCGCATCGCCGGTGCACAGCCGCTCCGCCACGCCGTTGGTGCGCATCGCCCGCCATTTATAGTGATCGCCCCGCAGCCAGATATCGTACAGGTTGCTGAAGCGGGTATTCTCCGCGATCTGCTGTGGCGGCAAATGGCAGTGGTAATCGAAAATCGGCTGGTCCGCCGCGTAGCCATGATACAAACGCCGGGCAAATTCGCTGTCCAGCAGGAAATCTTCGCTCAAAAACGTCGCCATCTCGGGCTCCTTACCTTACTTGCCGTGCGGCATGGGGATCGAATCACAAAAGTTATCACACCAATTTTAATGAGCGTCCAGCAAATTTTTCTCGACGCCTGCCGTTTTGCTGTCTCTCAACCCCTTTTCTGCTCGTTTTTACGGCAAACTTGCGCCATAAATGCGCTATTTCATCGGCGACAGTATCGCTCAGGCGAATAATTCCTTTTGTGATATCACTCAACTTTTAAACCTGTATGACAGGTTATTGTCTCGCCAGCCGCATCGTCGGCCATACCTTCAAACGGGGAGACATTTCGGATGCGTAAAATTAAAGGGTTACGCTGGTACATGATCGGGCTGGTGACCGTCGGCACCGTGCTGGGCTACCTGACCCGCAACGCCATCGCCGTGGCGGCGCCGACGCTGGAAGATACGCTGCACATCACCACCCAACAGTATTCCTACATCGTCGCCGCCTACTCCGCCTGCTACACCGTGATGCAGCCGGTGGCGGGCTATGTGCTGGACGTGCTGGGCACCAAGGTCGGCTACGCCATGTTCGCCATTCTGTGGGCGCTGTTCTGCATGGGCACCGCGCTGGCCAACAGCTGGGGCGGCCTGGCGCTGGCGCGCGGCGCGGTCGGCATGGCCGAGGCGGCGATGATCCCCGCCGGGCTGAAGGCCAGCAGCGAGTGGTTTCCGGCCAAAGAGCGTTCGATCGCCGTCGGCTATTTCAACGTGGGTTCGTCGATCGGCGGCATGATCGCCCCGCCGCTGGTGGTGTGGGCCATCGTGGCGCACAGCTGGGAGATGGCGTTCATCATCACCGGCGTGCTGAGCCTGATCTGGGCCATCTGCTGGCTGCTGTTCTACAAGCACCCGAAAGATCAGAAGAAACTGAGCCAGGAAGAACGCCGTTACATCCTCGAAGGCCAGGAAGCGCAGCACCAGACCTCTAACGCCAAAAAGATGTCCGCCTGGCAGATCCTGCGCAACCGTCAGTTCTGGGGCATCGCCCTGCCGCGTTTTCTGGCGGAGCCGGCCTGGGGCACCTTCAACGCCTGGATCCCGCTGTTCATGTTCAAGGCCTACGGTTTTAACCTGAAAGAGATCGCCATGTTCGCCTGGATGCCGATGCTGTTCGCCGATCTCGGCTGCATCGTCGGCGGCTACCTGCCGCCGCTGTTCCAGAAGTATTTCAAGGTCAATCTGATCGTCTCGCGCAAGCTGGTGGTGACGATGGGGGCGGTGTTGATGATCGGCCCCGGTATGATTGGCCTGTTCACCAGCCCTTACGCGGCTATCGCGCTGCTATGCGTCGGCGGCTTCGCCCATCAGGCGCTGTCCGGCGCGCTGATCA
Organism: Serratia sp. CY31944; assembly: GCF_052169175.1. Taxonomy (NCBI): domain Bacteria; kingdom Pseudomonadati; phylum Pseudomonadota; class Gammaproteobacteria; order Enterobacterales; family Yersiniaceae; genus Serratia; species Serratia sp. CY31944. The sequence continues at coordinate 110,487 of NZ_JBJNLG010000018.1, read as the reverse complement.
CTCTCTCTTCCGACGTGTTCGGCCGCAATGAGGTGGCGACCGCCAACGGCCTGACCGGCATGGCGGCCTGGACCGCCAGCACGCTGTTCGCGCTGGTGGTCGGCGCCCTGGCGGACACTCTCGGCTTCAGCCCGCTGTTCGCCGCGCTGTCGGTCTTCGATATTCTCGGCGCCATCGTCATCTGGACAGTGCTGCAAAACCGCCCGGCCGCCGAAGCGCAACCGGCCGCGCTGCAGCCGTCTCCGGCGCGCAGCTGATCCCGTCGCCCGGCCCCCGCGCCGGGCCTTTTGCTCCTCTGGCAGCGGTGCCGAATAAGTGGTATAACAAATCCGATGGCCACGCGCCCCTTCCCACCGCACCGTATAGAGCATTCACTATGGAATTCACTGAAACCAGACGCCTGTATCAGCAACTGGCCGCCGAGCTTAAACAACGCATCGAAAGCGGCCGCTACCCGGTGGGCGACAAGCTGCCGGCCGAGCGATATATCGCCGAAGAGATGAATGTCAGCCGCACCGTGGTGCGCGAAGCGATCATCATGCTGGAAGTGGAAGGCTATGTGGACGTGCGCAAGGGATCCGGGATCCACGTGGTGTCCAACCAGCAAAAACACCTGGTGGTGCCGGGCGACAGCATCGAGTTCGCCACCGCCGGCCCGTTTGAGCTGCTGCAGGCGCGCCAGCTGATCGAAAGCAACATCGCCGAATTCGCCGCCACCCAGGTGACCAAGCAAGATATCGTGCAGCTGATGGAGATCCAGGAGCACGCCCGCAAAGAGGATCGCTTTCGCGACTCGCAGTGGGATCTGAAGTTCCACGTGCAGGTGGCGCTGGCCACCCAGAACACCGCCATGGCCACCATCGTGGAAAAAATGTGGGTGCAGCGGGTCAACAACCCTTACTGGAAGAAACTGCACGAACATATCGATGAACGTTCGATCGCCAGCTGGTGCGACGATCACGATCAGATCCTCAAGGCGCTGATGCGCAAAGATCCTTACGCCGCCAAACTGGCGATGTGGCAACACCTGGAAAACACCAAGCAGATGCTGTTCAACGCCACCAGCGACGATTTCGAATACAATGCCGACCGCTATCTGTTCGCCGAGAATCCGGTGGTGCATCTGGATGGCGTGAGCCACGAACCGAAATAGCCACGGCGGTCAAAAACCGTCGGCTTATGTCAGGTAATGTAAAATCCGCTGAATCGATGCCGGAACCGCCGTTTGCCGTGTACTATTTCACCGTCGGCAACGTAGATTTCCCTGTTGCCAATCGTGCTATTTTGGTAGAGTTAGCCCACTTTTTTACCCATTGCTGCGGGGGCGGGACGCGAATAAATGCGCTGGTTGTTTGCCATGCTGATTGCTGTTTTTTGCTGGACCGGTTCGGTCTCCGGCCAACAGCTATGCGTGGCGTCACCCAAGCCAACCCCCAGCGCGCTGAGCAGCCTGCCGCTGCTGGCGGAGCCGGCGCTTTCCCCCTATGATCATGTGTATCGGGCACCGGCCGAAGCGCGCCGCAAAGCCCCCGGCAAGTTGCCGCTGCTGCTGCCCAGAGCGCACTCTTTCCCCGGTTCGCTGCTCGCATCCTCCCTGCCGGCGCCGGTCTATACCTTGGCCGCAGAGCCGGGCTACCGAATTCGCTTCCCCCGCCAGGACACTCCGGCTCCCAACCGGCTTGCCCAGGTCGACTGGATGCTGGACGCCTCCAGGCAACAGAGTCGGCAGGCCGGCTGGAAAGAAAGTAACATGCAGTACCGTGGCACGCTGACTTATCACCTATGACCGGTGTCGCACCGCTAAAAACCTTAAAGCAACGCCGTTTCATCGTTATCAGCATTCAGGATCGCCGCGCGCTTTCAGCCCACGCCCGTTCCGCCGCTGAGATAAAAATAAACAATGACGTTTTAGGAACACCGGATGGACATCATTAAAGAACTGATACATGCCCTGTGGCAGCAGGATTTTGAGACGCTGGCGAACCCTTCGTTGGTGTGGACCCTCTACATCCTGCTGTTCATGATTCTGTTTTTGGAAAACGGCCTGCTGCCGGCCGCTTTCCTGCCGGGTGACAGCCTGCTGATCCTGGTCGGCGTGCTGATCGCCAAAGGCACCATGGGCTTCCCGCTGACCATCGTCATCCTGACCGTCGCTGCCAGCCTGGGATGCTGGGTCAGCTACATACAGGGCCGATGGCTCGGCAATACGCGAACGGTGCAAGGCTGGCTTTCGCACCTGCCGGCCCACTACCATCAACGCGCTCACAACCTGTTCCACCGCCACGGGCTTTCCGCCCTGCTGGTCGGCCGCTTCCTGGCCTTCGTGCGCACCCTGCTGCCGACCATCGCCGGCCTGTCCGGCCTGAGCAACGCGCGCTTCCAGTTCTTCAACTGGATGAGCGGCCTGCTGTGGGTCTTGATCCTGACGACGCTGGGCTTCGCGCTGGGCAAAACCCCGGTGTTCCGCAAGTATGAAGATCAGCTGATGTTCTGCCTGATGATGTTGCCGCTGGTATTGTTGGTGGTCGGGTTGATCGGCTCGTTGATCGTGCTGTGGCGCAAGAAACGCGCCAGCGGCCAGAACCCGGGGAAAGGGGCGTGACAGCAAAGCGCCCGCGCTGGCAATACGTCCTGATGATCGCGCTCGCCCTGCTGGCGTTGGCGACGCTGTTGGTGCCCTGCATGGTGCGCACCGAGAGCGAGCTGCGCATTCGCGCCAGCCAGCAAGGGCTGTCGCTGCCCGACGGTTTTTACGTCTACCAGCGCCTGGATGAGCGCGGCATCCGCATCAAAAGCATCACGCCGGAAGGCGATGGCCTGGTCATCCGTCTGGATTCGCCGGAGCAGCAGTTGCTGGCGCGCGAAGCGCTGCAAACCATCCTGCCGCCCGGTTACCACATCGCGTTGAGCGAATCCCCCGTGCCGTCGCATTGGGTACGCGAATTTGCGCGTTCCCCACTCAATCTGGGATAATTCCCCTTCATATGAAGGGGTTTCCTTTCATTGCATTATTTTCATTTTCATTCGCACCGATTAGCTCAAGAATTAATCAGTCAGCACCGAGTCACGGCTGATTCTTTGGGGGCGCGCCGGTTTCATGACTATGCTGAAGGGTAACTTCAGCCGGCGATGAACGCCCTCCTCTCGCGCTGCCGCCTTCGGCAGTCAGGAAAGCGGGTGCCTGTTCAGGCATCCCATGAAAAGGAACTGAAAGATGAAATTACGCCATTCACTGTTACTGCTGTTGCCACTCTGCACGCTGCCGGCCCTCGCTTCGGCCGCTGAGGGCGGCTGCGCCGCCAAAGCGCAAGACATCCAGCAGCAAATCGACTATGCCACCCAGCACGGCAACACCCACCGCGTGGACGGGCTGAAAAAAGCGCTGCGCGAAGTGCAGACTCACTGCACCGAAGCCGGCCTGCAGGCCGAACGCCAGGAAAATATCGCAGAGAAACAGCGCAAGGTCGACGAGCGCCGGCAGGAGCTGAAAGAAGCGCAGCAAACCGGCAAGCTGGACAAGGTCGCCAAGAAGCAGCAGAAGCTGGCGGAAGCGCAGGCTGAGCTGAAACGCGCTCAGGCGGAATAATTTTTTTGTACCAGCGGATTTATCGATGAGAGCCCCATCACACGGGATTTATTAAGCATATGGGATTGATGCCTGGTGTTATCTGCTGGTCATCACCCCTTTGCTCCGGCGAAAAAATCCGCTATGTTAAAAGTCTGTCGAAATAAACGTTAAGGAATAATCACATGGCACATGATTCAAATGCAGAAAACTTACGCGCTGAACTGAAGTCCTTAGCCGATACGCTGGAGGAAGTGCTGAACTCCTCTACCGACAAGCCGAAAGCCGAGCTGGAGAAGCTGCGCTCGAAGGCGGAAGGCGCGCTGAAAGAGACCCGCGCTCGCCTGAGCGACGCCGGTGACAAGCTGGCTTCGCAAACCAAGCAGATCGCCGGCCAGGCCGACGACTATGTGCGCGACAACCCGTGGACCGGCATCGGCATCGGCGCGGCGGTCGGCGTGGTGTTAGGCGTGCTGCTCGCGCGTCGTTAATCATGGCTGAACAACCGCAAGTGCGCGCGCAGGGCCCCGCTAAAGGGATCCTGGATATCGGTCAGCGCATCATCACGATCCTGGTCGGCATGGTGGAAACCCGTGTCCGGCTGGCGGTGGTCGAGCTGGAAGAGGAGAAAGCCAACCTCATTCAGCTGCTGATCATGGCCGGTATGACGCTTCTGTTCACCGCCTTCGGTTTGATGAGCCTGCTGATCCTGATCTTCTGGGCCATCGATCCGGTCTATCGGCTGATGGCGCTGGGTGCCACGACCGGCGTGCTGCTGTTCCTGGCCGTGGTCGGCACCATTTGGACGCTGGTCAAGGCCCGTCGCACCACGCTGCTCGGCGCCACGCGCAAGCAGCTGGAACTCGATCGTGCCGAACTGGAGCGCGAGCCATGAGCCGCCGCCGCTATCTGGAATGGAAAAAAGAGAGGCTGATTCGCCAGATCCAGCAACAGCGTCTGGATCTGGCCGAACACAAGTCTTTATGGCTGGAAAAGACCGAACGCATCGACCGCGGCTGGCAGACGGTGTTTGGCCTGCGCCGCTATCTGGTGCTCGGTTCCAGCGTCATGGCGCTGTACGGCATCCGCCACCCCAGCAAGATGATCCGCTGGTCGCGCCGCGCTTTCGGCGCCTGGAGCGCTATCCGCCTGTTTAAAAAGACCTTCTCCGCCAAGTAAGCCCCGCGCTTTTCCTTCAAACATCCTGTTGCTCCGCCCTCGTTTTCTCCCTAAAACAGCGCTGCTTATCCCGAGGGCCGGGCAACCTGCTGACAAGCGTCAGTTTATTAGCACGCTAAAGATTCAGATTTTTTGAAAAATTACGACAGTTTTACTTGCTAACAACCTGAGCACTTCCCGCTTAACATTCACTCCATCAATTTGAGACGGAGCGGACAGGGTAAGAGACCCGCTACGCCGCCCGTTGATATGACTACCGCCGAACAGGCGCACAAAAACACTTTGGAGTAGATGATGAAAAAATTAGAAGATACAGGTTTGTTGGTTGCTCGTATTCTGATGCCAATCCTGTTTATCGTGGCAGGCTACGGCAAAATGGGTGACGCTTATGCCGGTACCCAACAGTACATGCAATCGATGGGCGTGCCTGGCTTCTTGCTGCCCCTGACCATCCTGCTGGAATTTGGCGGCGGTCTGGCGATCCTGTTCGGTTTCCTGACCCGCACTGTAGCGCTGTTCACTGCCGGTTTCACCATTCTGACCGCGCTGCTGTTCCACACTGACTTTGCGGAAGGCGTAAACCAGCTGATGTTCATGAAAAACCTGACCATCGCCGGCGGCTTCATCGTGTTGGCGGTCGCAGGCCCTGGCGGTTTTAGCATCGACCGTCTTCTGAACAAGAAATGGTAATCTAAACTGTCATTCAGGGCCCGGCATGCCGGGCCCTGTCGCTTTTCACTCGGACACCAAGGAGATTCCCATGGGACAACTCGTCGATGGCGTTTGGCAAGACATCTGGTATGACACCAAATCTACCGGCGGCCGTTTCAAACGTTCAACCGCTCAGTTTCGCAATTGGGTGACCGCCGACGGTCAGCCGGGCGAACACGGCGCGGGCGGCTTCCAGGCCGAAGCGGGCCGTTATCACCTGTACGTTTCTCTCGCCTGCCCCTGGGCGCACCGCACGCTGCTGATGCGCAAACTGAAAGGGCTGGAGCAGATCATTCCGGTCTCGGTGGTGCACCCGCTGATGCTGGAAAATGGCTGGACCTTCGGCCAGGATTTTCCTGAAACCACCGGCGATCCGCTGTATCACGCCGACTTCCTGTACCAGATCTACCTGCGGGCCGATCCGCACTACAGCGGGCGCGTGACCGTGCCGGTGCTGTGGGATAAACAGCGGCAAACCATCGTCAGCAACGAATCCGCCGATATCATCCGCATGTTCAACAGCGCGTTTGACGGCGTGGGCGCCCGCGCGGGCGATTACTACCCGGCCGATCTGCGCGGCAAAATCGATGAGCTGAACGGTTGGATTTACGATCAAGTGAACAACGGCGTGTACAAGGCCGGTTTCGCCACCAGCCAGGAAGCGTATGACGACGCGGTCAGCGGGGTCTTCAGCGCGCTCGAACGCCTGGAGCAGATCCTGGGGCAGCACCGCTACCTGACCGGCGATCGGCTGACCGAAGCCGATCTGCGTCTGTGGACCACGCTGGTGCGCTTCGATCCGGTGTACGTCACCCACTTCAAGTGCGACAAACACCGCATCAGCGACTACCTGAACCTGTACGGTTTCCTGCGCGACATCTACCAGATGCCGGGCATCGCCGAGACGGTCAGCCTGCCGCACATTCGCAACCACTACTACCGCAGCCACGCCACCATCAACCCGCACGGCATCATTTCCATCGGGCCGGCGCAGGATCTGGACGAGCCGCACGGCCGCGACCAGCGCTTCAGCTAAGGCAAAAAAATCCCCTTGCCGCCCGGCAAGGGGATGTCATCCAACCGGCGTTAGCGCTGTGCGAACAGGCGCGGAATTTCACGCAGGAACCAGGCCTTCGCCTCCCCCATGCTGTCGCGCCGCCAGGCCATGATGATATCGGCTTCGCGGCTGTATTCCGGCCCCACCACGCGCAGCCGCCCGGCCTCGATATCTTTCTCCACCATCGGGTAGGGCATGGTCGCCACCCCCAGCCCGGCCAGCAGCGCCAGGCGTTTGTCTTCGATGGTGCTCACCGTCAGGCGCTGTTGTTTATCCAGCAGCTGTACGGTCAACACCGGGCGCTCGCGGGCGGTATCCGCCACCGCGATGCCGCGGTACTTCACGCGGGTCACCTCGGACAACGGCTCCGGCTCCTGGTGGATCGGGTGATCCGGCGCGGCGACATAAACGCTCATCACCTTGTACAGTTTGCGGGTGTTGATCTCCGACGACGCGCGGAAGTGCATGTCCGGCGCGATCACGATGTCGGCGCGCCCCTGCTCCAGCCGTTCCCAGGCGCCCGCCAGCACCTCGGTGAAAATCGACACCTGGGTGTTGGCCTTCAGCGCCAGCTTGTCCACCAGCGGAAACAGCAAGCTCGGCGGCGACAGCGCTTCGCTGACGATGGTCAGGTGGGTTTCCCAACCGCGCGCCAGCGCTTCGGCGTCGGTGGTCAGCTTGTCGGCCGCTTCCAGCAGCACCCGCCCGCGCTCCAGCAACATGCGCCCCACGTTGGTGAACTTGGTGCGGTGGCCCGAACGGTCGAACAGCACCACGTCCAATTCTTCTTCCAATTTTTGCATGGTGTAGCTGAGCGCCGACGGCACCCGGCCCAATTCGTCGGCGGCCGCGGCGAAGCTGCCGCGCCGGTCGATCGCGTCCATCACTCTCAGCGCCTCAAGCGTGAGCGCCCGATCTCTGGCCATCACATCCCTCTGTCAGGAAATTTGAATATGCCGACCAGATTAACTGGCTAACAATCCGACGTCCAGATGCTTACCATTTGGATAATGAATTTAGAGAGCCGATTGCCATGATCACATGCAGAACAGCACAACAATGCGGGCAAGCTGACTTTGGTTGGCTGCAGGCTCGCTACACCTTTTCCTTTGGTCACTACTTCGATCCCAAACTGATGGGCTACGCGTCGCTGCGGGTGCTGAATCAGGAGGTGCTGGCGCCGGGCGCGTCGTTCCAGCCGCGCACCTATCCCAGCGTGGATATCCTGAACCTGATCCTGCAGGGCGAGGCGGAATATCGCGACAGCGACGGCAACACCGCGCGCGCCAAAGCCGGTGAAGCGCTGCTGCTGGCCACCCAGCCGAGCCTGAGCTACAGCGAACAGAACGTCAGCAACGATACGCCGCTGACTCGCCTGCAGCTGTGGCTGGACGCCTGCCCGGAACGCAACAACGAGCGGGTGCAGCGCCTGACGCTGCCGGCGGCGGGCAACCTGCTGCTGGCCTCGCCGGACGGCGCGCAGGGTAGCCTGCAGCTGCGCCAGCAGGTTTGGATCCACCATCTCGATCTACAGCCGGGCGAAGAACAAACGCTGACGATTAACGGGCCGCGCGCTTATCTGCAGTCGATACACGGTACCATCGCCGCCACCGGCGAGCGCCACGAAGAACAACGCCTGACCTGCGGCGACGGCGCCTTCGTGCGCGAGGAGAATCGCCTGACGATCCGCGCCGAGACGCCGCTGCGCGCACTGCTGATTGACCTGCCGGTGTAAGCCGGCCGGAAAACGAAAAACCCCGCGCAACTGGCGTTGCGCGGGGTTTTCTTTTGTCGAGGGAGTTGACCGGTAAGCCGGGTTCTGTCGTGGACAGTCATTCCTCTAGGCCAGCAATCGCTCACTGGCTCAAGCAGCCTACCCGGGTTCAGTACGGGCCGTACCATGTGAACCCCTATTTGGCCTTGCTCCGGGTGGAGTTTACCGTGCCACGAACTGTTGCCAGCCGCGCGGTGCGCTCTTACCGCACCCTTTCACCCTTACCTGATCCCGCTTGCGCGGGCCATCGGCGGTTTGCTCTCTGTTGCACTAGTCGTAGGCTTGCGCCTCCCAGGCGTTACCTGGCACCCTGCCCTATGGAGCCCGGACTTTCCTCCCCTCCATCTGTCTCCCCGAAGAGGACGGCAATGAAGCGGCGACTGTCTGGTCAACTCCGGCGCGGATAGTAGCGTCGCGGCGGCGGCAGGTCAACCGCTTTACGGCTGTTGTTGCTCCAGCGCGTGCTTATACAGCGCATTTTTCTTCACGCCGTGGATTTCCGCCGCCAGCGCCGCCGCCTTTTTCAGCGGCAGCTCTTTTTGCAGCAGCGCCAGCGTGCGCAGCGCCTCAAGCGGCAGCGCATCCTCCTGCGCCTTGTGGCCTTCGACGATCAGCACCATCTCGCCGCGGCGGCGCACTTCATCTTCCTGCACCCACGCCAGCAGCTCGCCCACCGGCGCGCCGTGGATAGATTCCCAGGTTTTGGTCAGCTCGCGCGCCAGCACCACATAGCGCTGCGGCCCCCAGACGGTGACCATGTCCTGCAGGCTTTCCAGCAGGCGGTGAGTGGACTCGTAGAAAATCAGCGTGCGCGGTTCCTCCGCCAGCGCCATCAGCGTATCCTTGCGCCCCTTGGTTTTCGCCGGCAGGAAGCCCTCGTAGCAGAAACGGTCGGAAGCGACGCCCGCGGCGCACAGCGCGGTGGTGGCGGCGCAGGCGCCCGGCAGCGGCACCACGCGAATGCCGGCCTCGCGGCAGCGGCGCACCAGGTGATAACCGGGATCGTTGATCAGCGGCGTGCCGGCGTCGGACACCAGCGCGATGCTCTGGCCCTCCTGCAGTTTCGCCAGCAGCTGATCGGCCTTTTGCTGTTCGTTGTGGTCATGCAGCGCGAACAGACGCGCGTTGATCGCGAAGTGTTGCAGCAGCAATCCGGTATGGCGCGTGTCTTCCGCCGCGATCAGATCAACGCTTTTCAGTACCTCTAACGCACGGTGGGTGATATCGCCCAGATTGCCGATTGGGGTGGGCACCACATACAGCGTTGATGCAGAAATGACTGATTGTTGGTGTTGATTCATTGTTTCATCCGGGTTGCCGATTTAATATTGAGCATCTTGAAAAAAACATCACTGGATACAGTATGCTTTCCTCAACATTCGTTCGTACCAAAGCAGGGCGTTCCAAGCCTGTCCGACTTACCGCAGTCATCGCGGCCGCCCTTTTCCTGGCAGGCTGTCCAAGTCGGGCCCCGCAAACGCCGCCCGCCAATATACAGGACGAAGCGAGCGCCAGCTCCGATTACTACCTGCAGCAGTTGCAGCAAAGCAGCGATGATAACAAGGCTGACTGGCAATTACTTGCTATTCGCGCCTTGCTGCGTGAAGGAAAACTGCCGCAGGCCGGCGACCAGTTGAATCAGCTGCCGAAAAACCTCAGCGGCGCGCAGCAGACTGAACGCCAGTTGCTGACCGCCGAACTGCAGATCGCCAACAAGAGCTACGTCAGCGCCCGCAGCACGCTGGGCCATCTGGACAGCGGTTCGCTGTCGCCGAATCAGAAGGTGCGCTACTACCAGGCGCAGATCGCCGCCAATCAGGGCAAAGCGTCGCTGCCGTTGATCCGCGCCTATATCGCTCAGGAGCCGTTGCTGACCGGCAAACCGCATCAGGACAACCTGGATCAGACCTGGCAGGCGCTGCTGCAGCTGACGCCGCAGGAGATGAACAGCCTGGTGATCAACGCCGACGAGAACGTGCTGCAAGGCTGGCTGGATCTGCTGCGCGTCTATCAGGACAACAAGCAGGATCCCGATCTGCTGAAGGCCGGCATCAAAGACTGGCAGAACCGTTATCCGAAGAACCCGGCGGCCAAAACGCTGCCGGCTCGCCTGAACCAGGTGCTGAACTTCACCCAGGCCTCCACCTCGAAAATCGCCCTGCTGCTGCCGTTGAACGGCCAGGCGAAAGTGTTCGCCGACGCCATCCAGCAAGGCTTCGAAGCGGCGAAAAACGGCGGTTCCATGCCGGCGCCGCAGCCTCAAACCGCGCCACCGGCCAGCATACCGGCCCAAACGGCGCCGGCCGATCAGGCCGCCACGGGTGACATCAACGCCAACGGCGCGGTCAGCCCTTCGGCGCAAGAGAGCCAGCCTGCCGTGACCGCCGCGCAGCCCGCTGCGCCGTCCAGCGCGCCGATAACGCCGCCGCAGGCCGCCAACGCGCAGGTCAAAGTGTACGACACTACCAGCCAGCCGCTGGCCGCCTTGCTGAGCCAAGCGCAGCAGGATGGCGCCACCCTGGTGGTCGGGCCGCTGCTGAAAGAGAACGTCGATCAGTTGTCCGCCAGCACCACTACGCTGAACGTGCTGGCGCTCAACCAGCCGGAAACGCCGAAGGACAACCTGAACATCTGTTACTTCGCCCTGTCGCCGGAAGATGAAGCGCGCGACGCCGCTCGCCACATCTGGGAACAGCAGAAGCGTCAACCGCTGCTGCTGGTGCCGCGCGGCGCCTTCGGCGATCGCGTCGCCAAGGCCTTTAACCAGGAATGGCAGAAGCAAGGCGGGCAAACCGTGCTGCGTCAGGACATCGGCTCCGCCGGCGAGCTGCGCCAGATGGTGAACAGCGGCGGCATCCGCATGACCGGCACGCCGATGTCGAGCGCCCCGGCGCCGCAGAGCGTGACCATCGCCGGGCTGACCATTCCGGCGCCGCCGAGCGACGTGCCCGCCGCAACCGGCGGCGTCGACGCGGTGTATATCGTCGCCACGCAGTCTCAGCTGACGCTGATCAAACCGATGATCGACATGGCCACCAGTTCGCGCGGCAAGCCGGCGATGTACGCCAGCTCGCGCAGCTACCAGGCCGGCGCCGGCCCGGACTTCCGTCTGGAAATGGAAGGCCTGCAGTTTAGCGATATCCCGCTGCTGGCCGGTTCAAACCCTCAGCTGTTGCAGCAGGCCAGCGCGCGCTTCCGCAACGACTACTCGTTGGTGCGCCTGTATGCGATGGGGATGGATGCCTGGACATTGGCCAACCACTTTGCTGAAATGCGCCAGCTGCCGGGCTTCCAGGTTTCCGGCACCACCGGTATGCTGAGCGCGTCGCCGAACTGCGTGATCAACCGTAAGCTGCCTTGGCTGCAATACCGTCAGGGCACGGTCGTTCCGGTCTCTTGAACCCACGCGCCTCAGGGGCGGGCTATGAGTTACTGGCCCGCCGTCACCTGGAACACGCCGGGCTCACCTTCTGCGCCGCCAACGTCGCGGTGCGCGGCGGTGAGCTCGACCTCATCATGCGCGACGGCGCTACCTGGGTATTCGTCGAAGTGCGCTACCGCCGCAACGACGCCTTCGGCGGCGCGGCCGCCAGCGTCACCTTTCGCAAACAACGGCGGTTGCTGCACGCCGCCGCTGTCTGGCTGGCGGGGCGCGGAGCCAGTTTTGACACATCATCTTGCCGTTTTGATGTTTTGGCCATTACCGGTAGCCAGTTAGAATGGATACCCAACGCCTTCAATGCGGATTAATCGGGGTTTTGCGGCGCAGACCGGCCCTTTGACTTAGTGGATTAATACAACGTGCTGGATAGAATTAAAGTCTGTTTTACCGAAAGCATCCAAACCCAAATCGCGGCGGCGGAAGCATTGCCGGACGCCATTTCCCGCGCTGCGATGACGCTGGTTCAATCCTTACTCAACGGCAATAAAATCCTGTGCTGCGGCAACGGCACCTCGGCGGCCAACGCGCAGCACTTCGCCGCCAGCATGATCAACCGTTTTGAAACCGAGCGCCCCAGCCTGCCGGCCATCGCCCTCAACGCCGACAACGTGGTGCTGACGGCAATCAGCAACGATCGGCTGCACGACGAAGTGTACGCCAAGCAGGTGCGCGCGCTCGGGCACACCGGCGACGTGCTGCTGGCGATTTCCACCCGCGGCAACAGCCGTGATATTGTGAAAGCGGTCGAGGCGGCCGTCACGCGCGATATGACCATCGTCGCGCTCACCGGCTACGACGGCGGCGAGCTGGCCGGGCTGCTCGGCCAGCAGGACGTCGAGATCCGCATCCCGTCGCACCGCAGCTCACGCATTCAGGAAATGCATATGCTGACCGTAAACTGCCTGTGCGACCTGATAGACAACACGTTATTCCCCCACCAGGACGATTAAGGAACTGAGATGAAGCTAAAAGCCACATTTGCAGTGCTGTCCAGCGCCCTGCTGTTGCAAGGCTGTATCGCCGGCGTCGTCGTCGGCAGTGCGGCCGTCGCCACCAAAACCGCCACCGACCCGCGCAGCGTCGGGACCCAGGTGGATGACGGCACGCTGGAAGCCAGGGTCGAAAACGCCCTGAGCAAAGACCAGCAGTTGAAGAAAGATGCCCGGGTGGTCGCCACCGCCTATCAGGGCAAGGTGCTGTTGACCGGCCAGTCGCCTAACGCCGATCTCACCGCGCGCGCCAAGCAGATCGCCATGGGCGTGGAAGGCACGAGCGAAGTGTATAACGAAATCCGTCAGGGCACGCCGGTCAGCCTGAGCACCGCGTCCTCCGACACCTGGATCACCACCAAGGTGCGTTCGCAGCTGTTGACCAGCGATACGGTGAAATCGTCCAACGTGAAGGTCACTACCGAAAACGGCGAAGTGTTCTTGCTGGGCCTGGTCACGCAGCAGGAAGGGCAGTCGGCGGCGCAGATCGCCAGCCAGGTCAGCGGCGTGAAGCACGTCACCACCGCCTTTACCTATGTGAAATAATCCGCTTGGCGGGAACGGCGCCCTGCCGTTCCCGCCCGTTTAATCCAGCGAGTTCTCGCGTAAAAACGCTTCCCCGCCCAGCTGCCGCATCTGGCGCATGATCCACTGTTGACGCTGCACCACATAGCCGGACGGCGCATCGGCCCTGAAACGATGCGGATTCGGCAATACCGCCGCCAGCAGCGCCGCTTCGGCCGCGCTCAGTCGTTTAGCCGGCTTATGGAAAAAGCGCTGTGAAGCCTCCTCCACGCCGAATACCCCGTCGCCGAACTCGACGATGTTCAGATACACCGTCAGAATGCGCCGTTTGGTCCACACCAGCTCGATGCCCGACGTCAATCCGGCCTCCAGCCCTTTGCGCAGCCAGCTGCGGCCATCCCACAGAAACAGGTTCTTGGCGGTTTGCTGCGACAGCGTGGACGCGCCGCGGATACGCGTCGGGCGCTTCTCGTTGTGGCTGAGCGCCTTTTCAATGGCCGCCACGTCGAAGCCCCAATGGTCTGGAAACTTCTGATCCTCCGCCGCCATCACCGCCAGCGCCATTTGCGGCGAGATGTCGTCCATCGACACCCAGTCCGAATGGGCGACGTAGCCGAAGTCGCCGTTCAGCCAGGCGCTGACTTGCCGCTCCGCCATCACGGCGGAAAACGGCACCGGCAGGAAGGCGAAGAGCACAATGCCCAACGCCCACAGACCGAGGATCGCGATGACGCCGCGCTTCAGCCAATACCACGGACGCAGCCGCCGCCATCCGCCGAGCGATTTTCTCATTCAGCCAGTTCCAGCACCCGCGCCACCAGCTTATCGATGCCGAGGGCCGCCTGCGCGATCGACGGCGCCAGCATATAGGCCGGCGTGGTCACGATCTTGTGATCGCTGTCCACCACGATGTCGTCCACCGGGCAAATCACCGGTTCGCCGCCCATGGCGTCAATCACTTCTCCCAGGTCCGGATCGTTGCCAATGGTCAGCCGCGCTTGTTGATCCAGCAGTTTCGGCAACAGCGCCGGCGCGATGCACATCAGGCCAATTGGTTTGTTGGCCTTATGCATCTCGCGCGTCAGGCGCGCCAAATCTTCATCGACCCAACATTCCGCGCCGGCTTCGGCGAAATTGCTGAGGTTCTTGGCGGCGCCAAAGCCGCCGGGCACGATCAGCGCATCCAACTGCGCGGCCTCCGCCAGCGCCAGCGGCTGCACCGCGCCGCGGGCAATGCGCGCCGACTCAATCAGGACATTGCGCGTCTCCGCCATCTCATCGCCCGATAAGTGATTAATAACATGGCGTTGTGGTTTATCAGGCGCAAAGCACACCGCCTGCGCGCCGGCACGATCCAACGCCAGCAGCGTCAGCACCGCTTCATGGATCTCCGTACCGTCATAAACGCCGCTGCCGCTGAGGACTACACCCACCTTTTTCATCACTCTTACTCCTGTCGCTGCTGTCAACTGGTTCGTGCTCGGAGTTGACAAACACTAATCTACATCACACATTTTAATGAATCTTCTAACAAGAGCGCTTACATTTGCTATGTTGTTGGCTGTATGATGTTTAGGAATTCGCTACAACCTGCTCGACCAGAACACTGAAACCAATACGCAGGTTCACAATTTCCCTGGTGTTGGCGCAATATTCGCGCACCCCGGCTTAGGTCGGGGTCATTTTTTTTCAGCGTTCTCTACCCAAGCCCGCAGTACCTGCACGTCGTTGCGCCACTCTTGCTTCAACTCATCCACCCAGTCCTGCACGTTATCCCACCAGGCCGGCAGCGTCGGCGTTTGAATCTGCTGCGCCAGCTGCTGCAGATGGCGCAGACCGACCGAACCGGCGGCGCCCTTGATCTTGTGCCCTTCCTCGGTGATGCCTTTTTGATCGCGCGCCGTCATGTTGGAGTCCAGCACCGCCAGATAGCCCGGCATCATCTGTTCGAACATCTCCAGGCTTTGGTGGATCAGCTGTGGGCCAACCAAATCCATGTACTGCTCCAGCATCGCGGTATCGAGTAACGACTCATTAATCTGCATCGCCTTGTGCTCCGTTTTCTTTGAAGTGTGAGAAGGTTGATGATCCCAATAGTGTTTGATGACCTGGGTCAATGCCGGCACCGACAGCGGCTTGCTCAGCACATCGTCCATGCCCGCCTCGAGGTACTCTTTTTTGTCTTTCAGCACGTTGGCGGTCAGGGCCACCAGCGGCGGCAGCGCCTGACCGGCGTAGCGCTCACGCAGCGCCCGGGCGATGTCCAGCCCGGTCATGTCCGGCAGTTGAATGTCCAGCAGCACCAGATCGAACTCGTCCGGATCGAACATCACCAGCGCATCGTGGCCGTTCATCGCCACCTCGACGCTGTTGCCCAGCTTCTCCAGCACCGAGCGCGCCACGATCACGTTCAGTTCGATATCCTCCACCAGCAGGATGTGCAGCGCCGGCAACGGCAGCTCCTCTTCCTCCGGCGCCGCGCTGACGGCTTCCTGCACCGCCGGCGCCTGGATGGTCAGAGTGAAGCAAGAACCGTGCCCCTGTTCGCTGCGCACGGTGATGTCGCCGCCCATGCTCTGCGCCAGCCGCTTGGAGACCGCCAGCCCGATGCCGGTGCCGGTGGCCGGGCGGCCGCCGCGCTGATCTTTCACTTGGTAATACATGGCGAAGATCTTGTCCTGCTCGTCCTGCGGGATGCCCATGCCCGAGTCTTCCACCTCGAACACCAGCTTCTCCTGCGCCTCGCGCCGCACGCGCACCACGATTTGCCCCTGCTGGGTGAATTTCACCGCGTTGCCGATCAGGTTCCACAAAATCTGCCGCAGGCGCGTACCGTCGGTCACGATCTGCTGCGGCAGCGGCGTTTGCGGCTCCATGATGAACTGCAGCCCTTTCGGCTGCGCCAGCAGGCCGGAGAGATTCTCCAGATCCGCCAGGAAACCGGTGAAGTCCACCGGCTGGTTGTCGAGCTGCACCTTGCGCCGCTCGAGCTTGTCCATTTCGATAATGTCGTTGAAGATATTGCCGAGGGTGATGGCGCTGACGTGAATGGTCTTCAGGTATTTCAGCTGCTCGTCGTTCAGCTCGGTATCGAGCAGGATGCGGCTCAGGCCGACGATGCCGTTAAGCGGCGTACGCAGCTCGTGGCTGATGGTGGAGATAAAGGTGGTCTTCTCCCGGCTGGCGTTCTCCAGCGCGTCCTGGTAGCGCTTACGCTCGGTAATATCGCGGCCGAAGCCCATCAGCCCGTGGCGTTTGCCCACCCGGTCGTAAAACGGCACCTTGCGCAGTTCGAAACAGGCCTTGCGGCCGTCGGGATACACCAGCCATTGTTCGTAGGTCAGCGAGACGTTGTGGCGGAACACCTTCTCGTCGGTCTCAATGACCTTTTCGGCGATCTCCTGGCCGTAGACGTCGAACGGCGTCAGGCCGATCAGCTGCTTCTCGCTCTTGCCGGTCAGCAGCTCCATCGCGCGGTTGCAGCCGGAGAACTCTTTGTCTTCGTTGCGGTAGTAGACCAGGTCCGGCGAGGCGTCGAGGAAGGAACGCAGCAGCGCCGACTGCTGGCCCAGCTCAATCTGCGCCAGCTCGCGCTGTTCCATCTCTTCCGTCAGCTTCTCCATCACCTGCAGGCGCTCTTCTTCCGCCTTGATGCGATCGGCGATCTCCTGATTCAGCTGACTGATATTGTCTTTGAGCTGCTGATTGAGCTCCAGATCGCGGTGGCGCATCTCTTCCAGCTTGTCCACCAGCCGCGCCAGCCGTTGGCGCGACTCCTCCAGCTGCTCCACCACCACCGAGAGGAAGTAGACCGCCCACGGGGTGATCAACAGGCCAAAGAAGATTGAACGCACCACGTCGATGCTTTCCACTTCGCCGCGCAGCAGCATGGTCACCGCCATCT
Source organism: Serratia sp. CY31944 (assembly GCF_052169175.1). Taxonomy (NCBI): domain Bacteria; kingdom Pseudomonadati; phylum Pseudomonadota; class Gammaproteobacteria; order Enterobacterales; family Yersiniaceae; genus Serratia; species Serratia sp. CY31944. The sequence continues at coordinate 93,341 of NZ_JBJNLG010000018.1, read as the reverse complement.
GCACCACCATCGCCAGCACCACCAGCGCCGAGGCCAGCAGCAGCGAGAAGCGCACCAACCCCAGTTTCACCATTAAATCAACGTAGTACTGGGCCAACACCCGGATTTGCTTCATAGCGGCTCCCATCAGACACAATCTTTTGAATCATACCGTAAATTTTTCCGCCGTGTCTGAGAGTCAAGTCCTGCTAACGGAAAATAGCGGCGTCTGGCGTGCATCGGGCGGTTCATTGCCGTCGACACCGTGGAAAAGCACGTTGATCAATCCGCTCATACTTAGGGATTAATCACTTGTAACTAAAAGACTTTTTCTGTGACGAACCCCACACCTCAGCCGCTTGAGAAGGCCTTTCCGTTAATATATTAATGATGCACCGTGCATGACGCATGCTTTAGCAGACACGGATAGCGAAGCCCTGAGGCTTGAAGTAAGGGAAAGGATGTTATCCCGCGGTTTACTTTCACCGGCAGCAGCGTTGTGGCCAGCCCGGCAGGCTTCCTCATTTCCCTGACGTGAGGATTGACCATGTTAACCATCTATCGCACTACCCTGTTCGTCCTGTCTTTGACCGTTATTATGCCCCTGAAGGCCGCCACTGCCGTGGCCGGCTACCTGAATGCAGAGCAACGGCAAATCGCCACGCTGTTGCCGCCGCCGCCTTCAACGGATACGCCGCAGAATCGGGCGGATCTGCAGGCGGTTCTGGCCATTCAGGCTAACCGCACGGCGGAACAAATCGCCAAAGCCAAGCGGGACGACCACCTGGAAGACGCCGCCTTCCCCTTCGCCCGCGAGATCTTCGGCCCGACCTTTACCGTCGAACGCCATCCGCTCACCGCCGCCCTGTTCCGCCGGGTCTATCAGGACTTTGAACAAAGCCTGATGCCCGCCAAGGCCTTCTATGGCCGCCCGCGCCCCTATGAGGCCGACAGCCGCGTGAAACCGCTGCTGCCGCCGCCGGAAGGCGATTCCTACCCTAGCGGACACGCGATGGACAGCTACCTGACGGCGCTCCTGTTGGCGCAGATGGTGCCGGAAAAACGCAGCGCGCTGTTTGAGCGGGCGGCAAGCAATGCGCAAAGCCGGGTGATTGCCGGCGTTCACTACCCGAGCGATCTGGAAGGCGGCAAGTTGGCGGCGACGGCGCTCGCCGCACGACTGCTGGCGAATCCGCAGCTGCAGGCCGATCTGCAGCGCGCCCGCGTGGAGGTGCGCGCCAACCTGCAGTTATAACGTCGGTGAATAATGCAGGGCGGCATCCAGCGCGCTGCCCTGCCCGCCGTATTGCTGCAGATAAGCGCCCACCGCCTGCATGCCACGCCAGCGGTTTTCGCACCACAGCGGCGCCAGCAGCGTAGGCCGACGGGCGCTGGCGGACAGGCGGTGATACACCACCTCGCCCGGCGTGTGGCGGATCATCTCCCCGGCGCTGACGGCGTAATCTTCCAGCGCCAGTTCGGGCAATCGCCCGGCGCGCCACGCGCGGGCCAGGGTGCTGCCGGTAACAACGTGCAGCGGATGCAGCTTGATGCCATCCACGCCGCTCTCCACCACCCGCTGCAGCGTGAGCAGATGATCGCGCTGGGTTTCTCCCGGCAGCCCGACGATCAGATGGCAGCACACCTTCAGCCCGTGCTGCCGAGCCCGTTGCGCGGTCTGCTGATAGCAGCGGAAATCATGGCCGCGGTTGATGCGTTTGAGCGTTTTATCGTGCGCCGTCTGCAGCCCCAGTTCCAGCCACACTTCATAACCCTCTTCGCGATACCCCGTCAGCAGATCCAATGCGGCGGGCGGCACGCAGTCCGGCCGGGTGCCGACGCACAGGCCGACCATGTCGCTCTGCGCCAACGCCTGCCGATACATCGACGCCAGCAGTTCGACCTCCGCATAGGTGCTGGTATAGGCCTGAAAATAGGCCAGATAGCGCCGCGCCCGGTCGACCCGCGCGGCCTGTTGCGCCAGCTGTTCGGCGATACTCTGCCGCTGCATCGCCTCATCGGCGAACGAAGCGACGTTGCAGAACGTACAGCCGCCGCGCCCCAACGTGCCGTCGCGGTTAGGGCAGCTGAATCCGCCGTGCAGCGTGAGTTTATGGATCTTTTCGCCATGGCGGCGCTGGAGATCCGCGCCAAACATATTGACTAATTGCGGCAACTGCATAATCTTGGTGATTCTCTGTGTTCAAAGCCGCGATGCTAATAAGAAACGGCTTTTCCCGCGATGACAGAGATCAACGCTTTCCCCGCAAGGCGCCACCAGGCATAACTATTCATCATAAACGCAAATCAATTCACTATAATTCTGATGAATTATTCTAATCGTCACGCAACCGTTAACGGCAATATGACAACACGGTGAAAAATAGTCATAAACATCAACTAAGCAATATCTTATAGAATAAAACTCTGCCATTAACCCCCGCACTAGCATGGTGCAGAGATTAAGGGGTTGCACTATAGTGAGACAGCTCACACTTCTGCGGGGATCGGCGTTGCCCCACGATAGTGCAAAAATGCATTAAACACCTTATTTTTCAAATAAATAAATACCATAAATTCGATAAGAATCTATCTTAAGCCCACATTTGACCTGCGAATTCTTTCTCGCTAAGTTGGAAGTCCGCTGGAAGCTTTCTGGACGGGCAAACGTCTCGTCATATTTATGCAGTAATTGAAGACTCCCTCTTAAAACAAGTCCTATACCACTTGTGAGACCGTCACGAGAGGCCATTGATGGAGGGCGGAAAAGCAGATTGGCGGGGTTAACTTGCTGATTGGACTTCTGCCTGAAATTGGGAAGCCCCCTCGCAGTAGGTTGTGAGAGTCACGCAGAGCCTGGGGAGGTTCACGATATGTTGTACGATAAATCCCAAGAGAGGGACAACTGTGGTTTCGGCCTGATCGCCCACATAGAAGGCGAACCTAGCCACAAGGTGGTGCGCACCGCCATTCACGCGCTGGCCCGCATGCAGCACCGCGGCGCGATCCTGGCCGACGGCAAGACCGGCGACGGCTGCGGCCTGTTGCTGCAAAAACCCGATCGCTTCTTCCGCATGGTGGCGGAAGAGCGCGGCTGGCGTTTGGCCAAGAACTACGCCGTCGGCATGATGTTCCTCAGCCAGAATGAAGAGGAAGCGCGCCTCAGTCGCCGCATCGTGGAAGAAGAGCTGCAAAACGAAACGCTGTCGATCGTCGGCTGGCGCGAAGTGCCGACCAACCCGGACGTGCTGGGTGAAATCGCCCTCTCCTCCCTGCCGCGCATCGAGCAAATCTTCGTTAACGCCCCGGCCGGCTGGCGCCCGCGCGATATGGAGCGCCGCCTGTTCGTGGCGCGCCGCCGCATCGAGAAACGCGTGCTGGACAACAGCTTCTACGTCTGCAGCTTCTCCAATCTGGTGACGATCTATAAAGGCCTGTGCATGCCTGCGGATCTGCCGCGCTTCTATCTCGATCTGGCGGACCTGCGCCTGGAATCGGCCATTTGCCTGTTCCACCAGCGCTTCTCCACCAACACCGTGCCGCGCTGGCCGCTGGCGCAGCCGTTCCGCTACCTGGCGCACAACGGCGAAATCAACACCATCACCGGCAACCGCCAATGGGCGCGTGCCCGTACCTACAAATTCCAAACGCCGCTGATCCCGGATCTGCAGGCCGCCGCGCCGTTCGTCAACGAAACCGGCTCCGACTCCAGCTCGCTGGACAACATGCTGGAGCTGCTGCTGGCGGGCGGGATGGATCTCATCCGCGCCATGCGCCTGCTGGTGCCGCCGGCCTGGCAGAACAACCCGGACATGGACGGCGATCTGCGCGCCTTCTTCGACTTCAACTCGATGCACATGGAGCCGTGGGACGGCCCGGCCGGCATCGTGATGTCCGACGGCCGCTACGCCGCCTGTAACCTCGATCGCAACGGCCTGCGCCCGGCGCGCTATGTCATCACCAAAGACAAGCTGATCACCTGCGCCTCCGAAGTCGGCATCTGGGATTACCAGCCGGATGAAGTGGTGGAAAAAGGCCGCGTCGGCCCCGGCGAGCTGATGGTGATCGACACCCGCAGCGGCCGCATCCTGCACTCGGCGGAAACCGACAACGATCTGAAAAGCCGCCACCCGTACAAAGAGTGGATGGAGAAAAACGTCAAACGTCTGGTGCCGTTCGAAGATCTGCCGGACGATCAGGTCGGCAGCCGCGAACTCGACGACGCACAGCTCGAAACCTACCAGAAACAGTTCGGCTACAGCAGCGAAGAGCTGGATCAGGTGATCCGCGTGCTGGGCGAGATCGGCCAGGAAGCCACCGGTTCGATGGGCGACGATACCCCGTTCGCCGTGCTCTCCAGCCGGCCGCGCATCGTTTACGACTATTTCCGCCAGCAGTTCGCGCAGGTCACCAACCCGCCGATCGATCCGCTGCGCGAAGCGCACGTCATGTCGCTGGCCACCAGCATCGGCCGTGAAATGAACGTGTTCTGCGAAGCCGAAGGCCAGGCGCACCGCCTGAGCTTCAAATCGCCGATCCTGCTGTACTCCGATTTCAAACAGCTCACCACGCTGGAAGGCGAATACTATCGCGCCGAGACGCTCGATCTGACCTTCGATCCGCAGCAACAGGATCTGGAGCAGACCATTCGCGCCCTGTGCGACGAAGCGGAACGCAAGGTGCGCGAAGGCGCGGTGCTGTTGGTGCTGTCCGACCGCGCCATCGCGCCCGGCCGCCTGCCGGTCCCGGCCCCGATGGCCGTTGGCGCCGTGCAAACCCGCCTGGTAGAGAAAAGCCTGCGCTGCGACGCCAACCTGATCGTTGAAACCGCCAGCGCCCGCGATCCGCACCACTTCGCCGTGCTGCTCGGCTTCGGCGCGACCGCCATCTACCCGTACCTGGCCTATGAAACCCTGGCCAAGCTGGTGGACAGCCAGGCGATCGACAAGAAATACCGCGACGTGATGCTGAACTACCGCAACGGCATCAATAAAGGCCTGTACAAGATCATGTCCAAAATGGGCATCTCGACCATCGCCTCTTACCGCTGCTCCAAGCTGTTCGAAGCGGTCGGCCTGCATCGCGATCTGGCGGATCTGTGCTTCCAGGGCGTGGTCAGCCGCATCGGCGGCGCCAGCTTCAGCGACTTCCAGCAGGATCTGCAGAACCTTTCCAAGCGCGCCTGGCTGAAACGCAAACCGCTGGAGCAAGGCGGCCTGCTGAAGTTCGTGCACGGCGGCGAATACCACGCCTACAACCCGGACGTGGTGAACTCGCTGCAAAAAGCGGTGCACAGCGGGGAATACAGCGACTATCAGGCCTACGCCAAGCTGGTGAACGAGCGGCCGGTCGCCATGCTGCGCGATCTGCTGGCCATCACGCCGAAAGGCGAACCGATCCCGGTCGATCAGGTTGAACCGGCGGAGTCGCTGTTCAAACGCTTCGACACCGCGGCGATGTCGATCGGCGCACTGAGCCCGGAAGCGCACGAGTCGCTGGCGATCGCCATGAACGGCCTCGGCGGCTTCTCCAACTCCGGCGAAGGCGGCGAAGATCCGGCGCGCTACCGCACCAACAAGGTGTCGCGCATCAAACAGGTGGCCTCCGGCCGCTTCGGCGTGACGCCGGCCTACCTGGTGAACGCCGACGTGATCCAGATTAAGGTGGCGCAGGGCGCCAAACCGGGCGAAGGCGGCCAGCTGCCGGGCGACAAGGTGACTCCGTACATCGCCAGACTGCGTTACTCGGTGCCGGGCGTAACGCTGATCTCCCCGCCGCCGCACCACGACATCTACTCGATCGAAGATCTGGCGCAGCTGATCTTCGACCTGAAGCAGGTCAACCCGAAAGCGGTGATCTCGGTGAAACTGGTTTCCGAGCCGGGCGTCGGCACCATCGCCACCGGCGTGGCGAAAGCCTATGCCGATCTGATCACCATCGCCGGTTACGACGGCGGCACCGGCGCCAGCCCGCTGTCCTCGGTGAAATACGCCGGCTGTCCGTGGGAACTGGGCCTGGTGGAAACCCAGCAGGCGCTGGTGGCCAACGGCCTGCGCCACAAGATCCGCCTGCAGGTGGACGGCGGCCTGAAAACCGGCGTCGACATCGTCAAGGCGGCGATCCTGGGCGCGGAAAGCTTCGGCTTCGGCACCGGGCCGATGGTGGCGCTGGGCTGTAAATACCTGCGCATCTGCCACCTCAACAACTGCGCGACCGGCGTTGCGACTCAGGACGACAAGCTGCGCCGCGATCACTACCACGGCCTGCCGGAACGCGTGACGAATTACTTCCAGTTTATCGCGCGTGAAACCCGCGAGATCATGGCGCAGCTGGGCGTGAGCCAGCTGGTGGATCTGATCGGCCGCACCGAGTTCCTGACCGAGCTGGACGGCATTTCCGCCAAGCAGAACAAGCTGGATCTGGCGCCGCTGCTGAAAACCGCCACGCCGCATCCGGGCAAAGCGGTGTACTGCACCGAAAGCAGCAACCCGGCGTTCGACAAGGGCTTGCTGAACAAAGAGCTGCTGGCGCAGGCGCAGCCGCATATCGAAGCGAAGCAGGGTAAAACCTTCTACTTCGACATTCGCAACACCGACCGCTCCGTGGGCGCCATGCTGTCCGGCGCAATCGCCGACGTGCACGGCGATCAGGGCATGGCGGCCGATCCGATCAAGGCGCACTTCTCCGGCACCGCCGGGCAGAGCTTCGGCGTCTGGAACGCCGGCGGCGTCGAGCTGACCCTGACCGGCGACGCCAACGACTATGTCGGCAAAGGCATGGCCGGCGGCAGCATCGCGGTGCGTCCGCCGATCGGCTCCGCCTTCCGCAGCCATGAAGCCAGCATCGTCGGCAACACCTGCCTGTACGGCGCCACCGGCGGCAAGCTGTTCGCCGCCGGCCGCGCGGGCGAACGCTTCGCGGTGCGCAACTCCGGCGCCATCACCGTGGTGGAAGGCATCGGCGACAACGGCTGCGAATACATGACCGGCGGCATCGTCTGCGTGCTGGGTAAAACCGGCATCAACTTCGGTGCGGGCATGACCGGCGGCTTCGCCTACGTGCTGGACGAAGACGGCGAGTTCCGCAAGCGCGTGAACCCGGAGCTGGTGGAAGTGCTGGATGTCGATCAGCTGGCGATCCATGAGGAGCACCTGCGCGGCCTGATCACCGAACACGTGCAGGCGACCGGATCTTCCCGCGCGGAAGAGATCCTGGCCAACTGGCCGGAGTGGGCGCCGAAGTTCGCCCTGGTCAAACCGAAGTCCAGCGATGTCAAAGCGCTGTTGGGTCACCGTAGCCGTTCCGCAGCCGAGCTGCGGGTGCAGGCGCAGTAAGAGGTAGGTCATTAATGAGCCAGAACGTTTACCAATTTATCGACCTGCAGCGTGTTGATCCGCCAAAGAAACCGCTGAAGATCCGCAAAATCGAGTTCGTCGAGATCTACGAACCGTTTTCGGAAACCCAGGCCAAGGCCCAGGCGGACCGCTGTCTGTCCTGCGGCAACCCGTATTGCGAGTGGAAGTGCCCGGTGCACAACTACATCCCGAACTGGCTGAAGCTGGCCAACGAAGGCCGCATCATGGAAGCGGCGGACCTGGCGCATCAGACCAACAGCCTGCCGGAGGTGTGCGGCCGCGTGTGCCCGCAGGATCGCCTGTGCGAAGGCTCCTGCACCCTGAACGACGAATTCGGCGCGGTCACCATCGGCAATATCGAGCGCTACATCAGCGATAAGGCCATCGAAATGGGCTGGAAGCCGGACATGTCACACGTGCAGCCGACCGGCAAGCGCGTGGCGATCGTCGGCGCCGGCCCCGCCGGGCTGGCCTGCGCCGACGTGTTGACCCGCAACGGCGTCAAAGCGGTGGTGTATGACCGTCATCCTGAGATCGGCGGCCTGCTGACCTTCGGCATCCCGGCCTTCAAGCTGGAAAAGGAAGTGATGGTCAAACGCCGCGGCATTTTCAGCGAGATGGGCATCGAGTTCCAGCTGAACACTGAAGTGGGCAAAGACGTCAGCATGGAGACCTTGCTGAGCGAGTACGATGCGGTATTCCTCGGCGTCGGCACCTATCAGTCGATGCGCGGCGGCCTGGAGAACGAGGAAGCGCAGGGCGTGTACGACGCGCTGCCGTTCCTGATCGCCAACACCAAGCAGCTGATGGGGTATGAAGCCGATCAGCACGAGCCTTACGTCAGCATGGAAGGCAAGCGGGTGGTGGTGCTGGGCGGCGGCGATACCGCCATGGACTGCGTGCGCACCTCGGTGCGCCAGGGCGCGACGCAGGTCATCTGCGCCTACCGCCGCGACGAAGCCAACATGCCTGGCTCCAAGCGCGAAGTGAAGAACGCCCGGGAAGAAGGGGTGGACTTCCAGTTCAACCTGCAGCCGCTGAGCATCGAACTGAACAGCGCCGGCCGCGTGGCCGGGGTGAAAATGGTGCGCACCCAGCTGGGTGCGCCGGATGCCAACGGCCGTCAGGCGGCGGAGCAGGTACCGGGTTCCGAACACGTGATCGACGCGGACGCGGTGGTGATGGCGTTCGGCTTCCGCCCGCACCGCATGGACTGGCTGGCGGCGCACGACGTGCAGCTCGATAAACAGGGCCGCATCCTGGCGCCGGAGGGCAGCGACAACGCGTTCCAGACCAGCAACCCGAAAATTTTCGCCGGCGGCGACGCGGTGCGCGGCTCCGACCTGGTGGTGACAGCGATTGCCGAAGGCCGCAAAGCGGCAGATGGCATCATGAACTACCTGGAAGTGTAAACCTTCCGTACCATCGGAGGCCCGGCATATTGCCGGGCCTCCGTTTTTAGCCTGCCACGCTTTGTCACCCCTCCCCCTCTCCTCACCGTCTCAACGCGCTATAGTATTGAGTTGGCACCATTGCGGGGCGCGGCTGCGCCTGACACCGAGATAAGGATAGCGAACATGAAATGCTCCATTTCCCTGTTGGCCGGCGCGCTGCTGGCCGTCAGTTTCAGCGCTTCAGCCATGGCGCTGGATTCGCAGGAGGTTGGTTACAATATCGAAGCGCGCGGCGCGCGGCCGGTCGTGGCTCAGTTAGGCAAGGCCGGGCAGTTCAACGCCGTGGAAAACAGCATCCGGCTGGGGGACGACAATTGGATTGCCCTGGCGCCCAAGCTGGCCGGCGGCGGCAATGCCGGCTTTACCGCTGGCATCAAATCGGCCCTCTCCGCCGCCCTGATCTACAATCCGGCGGCGGTGTTGCAGGCGCTCAACAAAGGCAACAATCTGCCGCTCAATGATATTTGCACCGCGCCGCCGGAAGTGCAAGGCGACACCGCCGTCACCAGTTTCCGCCAGCGCGCAACCCGCGCCTTGTCCACCGTGCGCGTAGGCGATCTCAGCGCGCCGCGCGATGCCTGCATTGCCGCCTTGAAAGGCTGATTCATTTCTGCCGGGCAAAAAAAAAAGCACCCCATGAGGTGCTTTTTCGTTTGTTCGCGCGGGCTTATTTCACCACGCGCAGCGCCGGGCGGCCACCGCGCGGCGGCTGCGGCGGTTCGTCGTCCGGGCCGTTGTCTTCCGCGGTGTCCGGGCGATCGCCGTCGATCACCGACATCAGCGTTTCCGAAGGGATCGTCTCATTGTCCAGGCCTTCGAACACGCCTTCGCTCTCGTCGTAGGCGGCTTCCGGTTCGAACATCGTGCCGGCGCCGTTTTCACGCGCATAGATCGCCAACACGGCGGCCATCGGCACCGAAACCTGACGCGGCACGCCGCCGAAGCGCGCGTTGAACTGCACGTCTTCGTTGCCCAACGCCAGGTTGCCTACCGCCCGCGGCGCGATATTCAGCACGATCTGGCCGTCACGCGCGAACTCCATCGGCACCTGCACGTCCGGGCGAGTCACGTCGACCACCAGGTGCGGCGTCAGCTGGTTATCCAGCAGCCAGTCGTAGAACGCCCGTAGCAGATACGGGCGACGCGGCGTCATCTGAGACATGTCCATCGCGCTTAGCCCCGGGTCTGCAGGCGCATTTCACGCTCGGCTTCGGTCAGGGAAGCCAGGAAGGCGTCGCGTTCGAAGACGCGGGTCATGTAGCCTTTCAGCTCTTTGGAGCCGGCACCGCTCAATTCGATGCCCAGCTGCGGCAGACGCCACAACAGCGGCGCCAGGTAGCAATCCACCAGGCTGAACTCTTCGCTCATGAAATACGGCGTCTGACCGAAGATCGGCGCGATCGCCAGCAGCTCTTCACGCAGTTGGCGACGGGCGGATTCCGCTTCCTGGCCGCTGCTCTTCTCGATCTTGTCCATCAGCGAGTACCAGTTCTTCTCGATGCGCAGCATCATCAGACGGCTCTCGCCACGGGCAACCGGGTAAACCGGCATCAGCGGCGGGTGCGGGAAACGCTCATCCAGGTATTCCATGATGATGCGGGATTCATACAGGGTCAGTTCGCGATCGACCAGCGTAGGCACCGTCTGGTAAGGGTTGAGGTCAATCAGATCTTGCGGCAGGTTATCCATTTCGACCTGCTCGATCTCGACGCTGACACCTTTCTCCGCCAGTACGATGCGTACTTGATGGCTAAAAATGTCGGTCGGGCCAGAGAACAGCGTCATTACCGAACGTTTGTTGGCAGCGACAGCCATGAAAACCTCCAAGTTATCTAGAAAATACTGCGAATAGCCAACTGACAGGCTGCTATCCTGAATAATCTTGCCGCAGGCCGGCAGCACGCAGCGCGACCCGAGCCCATGAAAAACCGGCCCAGGGGGTCAACTGCACGGCGAACAGGCGCAAAAGTGGGTGATAGTTTACCAGATTTTGCTTGTTTTGTGGGGGCGGTGCGGCGAATTCATGTTGAATTGTCTGATATGCCACAGATTTTAGTCGGGGATGGCGGATTTCAGGCATAAAAAAACCCGGTGAAGCACCGGGTTTTTTGCGTAAATCGCACTGCTGAAGCAGCGAAAATTAACGCTTGGAGAACTGCGGACGACGACGTGCTTTACGCAGACCGACTTTCTTACGTTCAACCTGACGAGCGTCACGGGTGACGAAGCCAGCTTTACGCAGTTCAGAACGCAGAGTCTCATCGTATTCCATCAGTGCACGGGTGATACCGTGACGGATAGCGCCAGCTTGACCGGAGATACCACCACCTTTAACGGTGATGTACAGATCCAGTTTGCCAACCATGTCGACCAGTTCCAGCGGCTGACGAACTACCATGCGGGCAGTTTCGCGACCGAAGTACTGTTCCAGGCTGCGCTGGTTGATAACGATGTTACCGTTGCCCGGCTTGATGAAGACGCGAGCGGCGGAGCTTTTGCGGCGACCAGTGCCGTAGTATTGATTTTCAGCCATTGCCATTAATCCCGATTAAATGTCCAGAACTTGCGGTTGCTGTGCCGCGTGATTGTGCTCGGTGCCCGCGTAAACTTTCAGTTTACGGAACATAGCACGACCCAGCGGGCCCTTTGGCAGCATGCCTTTAACCGCGATTTCAATCACGCGCTCAGGACGGCGGGCAATCATCTCTTCAAAGGTCGCTTGCTTGATACCACCGATGTGGCCGGTGTGGTGGTAGTACACTTTGTCTGTACGCTTGTTGCCGGTTACAGCAACTTTGTCAGCGTTCAGAACGATGATGTAATCACCGGTATCCACGTGCGGGGTGTATTCCGCTTTATGCTTGCCGCGCAGGCGACGAGCCAGTTCAGTAGCGAGACGGCCTAAAGTTTTACCATCTGCATCAACAACGTACCAGTCGCGTTTTACGGTTTCTGGTTTAGCTGTAAAAGTTTTCATTAGAAAGCTTACCCAATAATTAGTTACACGTTGGTGAACACCCAAACGCTCGAAAACAGTTGAGGCTCACACGACCATACAAGTCCAGCAAACCTACCCCTTCGAATAGCCATTGCCGGCACTATAAAGTTTTTGGGAAAAAAACTTTGTTGTAACGTGGGGTCGCAAGATTATAGAGAAGTCGCTCACAAAGATCGAACGGTTTTTGAATGGAAAATAAATTTATCGCCGGCGGCAGGCAACCGGCGATAGGGAGTGGGCAAGCCCGCCGGATTCAAGGCAAATGCGGCAGCTTGAGGTACTCTTCGCTCTGCATTTCCTGCAGGCGCGACAGGCAGCGCTGGTACTCGAACTTCAGCCTCTCCCCCTGGTAGATCTCGAACATCGACGCCTCGGCGCCGATCACCAGCTTGACGTGCCGCTCGTAGAATTCGTCCACCAGCGCCAGGAAACGGCGCGCGGTATTCTCTTTCAGCGGCCCCATCACCTGCACATTATACAAGATCACGCTGTGATACAGCCGCGACAGCGCAATGTAATCCAGCTGGCTGCGCGCCTCTTCGCACAGCGTGTGGAAATCCACCGCCAGCACGCCGTCCACCGAACGAATGGCCTGCAGTGGCCGATGGTTGATCTGCAGCACCGGCGCCTCCTCCCCCGCCTTGCCCACCAGTTTGACGAACATCCGATCCAGGGTCGCGCGCGTCTGGTCGTTCAGCGGTGTCAGATAGAGGTGAGCCTGGGTCAGGGTGCGCAGACGATAGTCGATGCCGGCGTCAACGTTCATCACGTCGCAGAACTCGTTGATCAAATCGATAGCCGGTAGGAAACGCGCCCGCTGCAGGCCGTTGCGATACAGATCGTCCGGCGGGATGTTCGACGTGGCCACCAGCGTGATGCCTCGGGCGAACAGCGCCTGCAGCAGCGTGGCCAGCAGCATGGCGTCGGTGATGTCAGACACGAAGAATTCGTCGAAGCACAATACGTCGGTTTCGGCCTTGAAGCCGTCGGCGACAATGTCCAGTGGGTTTTCCCGCCCTTGCAGCTCGGTCAGCTCTTCATGCACCCGCAGCATGAAGCGGTGGAAGTGCAGACGCATTTTGCGATCGCCCGGCAGGCTGTGGAAGAACATGTCCATCAACCAGGTTTTGCCGCGCCCGACGCCGCCCCACATATACAGCCCCTGCACCGGGCGCTGCGGCGCCGTTTCGCCGCCTTTGCCCAGCAAACGGCTGAGCTTGCCGCGCAGCCCGCCGGCCGGCGCGCTCGCCGCCGGTTTTTGCAGCAAGGCCTGATAAATGCGATCCAGTTGAGTGACGGCCCGGCGTTGAACCTCATCGGCCTGATATTCCCCCGCCTCCAGCGCCTGCTGGTAGCGAGATAACGGTGATAGTGCCTGCATCTGTTCGATGTTCCCTAAGAACGCTTAGAAATTATTTAGCCAACGTTGGCGGCAAGTTGATGCCGATTCGCACCGTTATCGCCACAAATGCCCGCTGCGGGCGCCGCTGAAAACCCTGTAAACACTGGGTGGAAGCGCATCAGGATTCCACTCTGACAAGGTTAACGGTTATAGTGGATATTATTAAGTGAAAAATCCCTGCGGAACAACGAAGTCAAAATAGGAGTCATCATGACCTGGGAGTATGCGCTGATTGGTTTGGTCGTCGGTATCGTGATTGGTGCGGTGGCGATGCGTTTTGGCAACCGTAAATTACGTCAACAACAAGTCCTGCAGAACGAGCTGGACAAGAGCAAAACCGAGCTGGAAGAGTACCGTCAGGAGCTGGTCGGTCACTTTGCCCGCAGCGCCGAGCTGCTGGACAACATGGCGCGCGATTATCGTCAGCTGTATCAGCATATGGCGAAAAGCTCCAACAACCTGCTGCCGGATCTGCCGATGCAGGAGAACCCGTTCCGCTATCGCCTGACCGAAGCGGAAGCGGACAACGATCAGGCGCCGGTGGAAATGCCGCGCGACTATTCTGAAGGGGCCTCCGGCCTGCTGCGCGGCCAAAGCGCGCGCCGCGACTGATACCCCTTCTTCACCCGCGGGGCCACCCGCGGGTTTAACCCCGTTTGTGCCTTATTGACCTTCCTTCGCATTACCTTTACTGAACTTTGCACGCAAATTCACGGTCTTACCCTTCACTATGACAAGGTGATTGCCTTATCATCAAATTTTCATCGGCAGGTATTGAGAGAGTTATCATCAATGAAGAAAAAGTCGTTAATTCTTAGTGCATTGGCAATGAGCCTCGGCCTGGCGCTCAGCGCCGCACCGGTGGCCAACGCGGCCCTGCCCGTCGCCGTTCAGGGGCAGCCGCTGCCGAGCCTGGCACCGATGCTGGAAAAAGTCTTGCCCGCCGTCGTGAGCGTGCATGTCGCCGGCACCCAGGTGCAGCGTCAACAGCTGCCGGAAGAGTTCAGACGCTTCTTCGGCCCCAATTTCCCCGGTCAGCAGCAGAGCTCTCGCCCGTTTGAAGGGCTGGGCTCCGGCGTCATCATCGACGCTGCCAAAGGCTACGTGCTGACCAACAACCACGTCATCAACAACGCCGATAAAATCCACGTGCAGTTGAACGACGGCCGCGAACTGGACGCCAAACTGGTCGGCCGCGATGAGCAATCCGACATCGCCCTGCTGCAGCTCAGCGACACCAAAAACCTAACCGCCATCAAGATGGCCGATTCCGATCAGCTGCGCGTCGGCGACTTCGCCGTGGCGGTCGGCAACCCGTTTGGCCTGGGCCAAACCGCCACCTCCGGCATCATCTCGGCATTGGGCCGCACCGGCCTGAATCTGGAAGGGCTGGAAAACTTCATTCAGACCGACGCCTCGATCAACCGCGGCAACTCCGGCGGCGCATTGGTCAACCTGAACGGCGAGCTGATCGGCATCAATACCGCCATTCTGGCGCCGAGCGGCGGCAACGTCGGCATCGGCTTCGCCATTCCGAGCAATATGGCGCAGAACCTGAGCCAGCAGCTGATCGAATTCGGCGAAGTGAAACGCGGCCTGCTCGGCATCAAGGGCAGTGAAATGACCCCGGACATGGCCAAAGCCTTCAACACCGACGCGCAGCGCGGCGCCTTCGTCAGCGAAGTGCTGCCGAAATCCGCCGCCGCCAAGGCCGGCATCAAAGCCGGGGATATTCTGGTTTCCGTCGACGGCAAGCCGGTGAACAGCTTCGCCGAACTGCGCGCCAAGGTCGGCACCACCGCGCCGGGCAAAACCCTCAAGGTGGGCCTGCTGCGCGACGGCAAACCGCAGGAAGTCTCGGTCACGCTGGACAACAGCGAGAGCGCCTCGACCAATGCCGAAACGCTGTCTCCGGCGCTGCAGGGGGTTTCCCTCAGCAACGGCGCGCTCCCGAGCGGCGACAAGGGCGTGAAGGTGGAGAACGTGGATAAAGGCTCGACGGCGGCGCAAATCGGCCTGCAAAAAGGCGACGTGATCATCGGCGTCAACCGCCAGCGCGTGGACAGCATCACCGCGCTGCGCAAGGTGCTGGAAGCCAAACCGCCGGTGATGGCGCTCAATATCGTGCGCGGTAACGAAACCATTTATCTGCTGCTGCGTTAATTTGTGCAAAAACCGGGCTCGGTGACATACTGCGCCCGGTTAACTCATGCTATCCTCCGAACATCGTTCACCACACCACGAAAACTCCATGTTTGCTAAGCTCTTGCGTTCTGTCGTTATCGGTCTCATCGTTGCCGGCCTGCTGTTGGCCGCTCTGCCCGTGCTGCGCTCTTCCAACGGCCTGTTTGCAGAGAAAACCGAGAATACCAGCGACGAAACGCCGGTGAGCTACAACAAAGCGGTGCGCCGCGCCGCGCCCGCCGTGGTGAACATCTACAACCGCAACCTGAACGGCGCCGCCAACGTGCTGTCGCTCGGTTCCGGCGTGATCATGAACGAACGCGGCTATATCATCACCAACCGCCACGTGATCAAAGACGCTCAGCAGATCACCGTGGTGTTGCAGGATGGCCGCCGCTACGAAGCGCTGCTGGTCGGCTCCGACGGCCTGACCGATTTGGCGGTGCTGAAGATCGATCCCGGCAACCTGCCGGTGATCCCGACCAACAAAAATCGCGTTGCCCACGTCGGCGACGTGGTGCTGGCAATCGGCAACCCGTACAACCTGGGGCAGACCGTGACTCAGGGCATCCTCAGCGCCACCGGGCGCATCAGTATGAGCACCACCGGCCGGCAGACATTCCTGCAGACCGATGCCTCAATCAACCGCGGCAACTCCGGCGGCGCGCTGGTCAACTCGCTGGGCGAGCTGATCGGCATCAATACCCTGACCTATGACAAAATCACCGACGGCGAAACGCCGGAGGGCCTCGGCTTCGCCATTCCGATCGAACTGGCCACCAAAATCATGGACAAGTTGATCCGCGACGGCCGCGTGATCCGCGGCTATTTCGGCATTCAGGGTAAGGAGATCATTCCGCTGCGTTCCTCCAATTCCGGCATCGATCGCCTGCAGGGCATCATCGTGACCGAAATCACGCCGAACGGCCCGGCGAGCAGCGCCGGTTTCCAGATCAACGACATCATCATCAACGTGGATAACAAACCGGCGGTGTCCGTGCTGGAGACCATGGATCAGGTGGCGGAGATCCGGCCGGGCACCGAGATACCGGTTATCGTGCTGCGCGACGGCAAGCGCATTACGTTGAAAATGACGGTGGGCGAATTCCCGGAAGACAACAATTAAAAAAGGGCCGGCATTGATAGCCGGCCCTTTGATTTTCATCCTGCCGACGCAGCCGCGCCGGCGCTAATGACTTACTCGCCTTTCACGCGCTCGATGTTAGCACCCAGCGCGCGCAGCTTGTCTTCAATACGCTCATAGCCGCGATCGATGTGATAGATGCGATCGACGACGGTCACGCCGTCGGCGATGCAGCCGGCGATCACCAGGCTGGCGGAAGCGCGCAGATCGGTCGCCATCACCTGAGCGCCGGACAGCTGCTCAACGCCGTGGCAGATCACGGTGTTGCTCTCGATTTCCGCGTGCGCGCCCATGCGGATCAGTTCCGGCACGTGCATGAAGCGGTTTTCGAAGATGGTCTCGGTGATGACGCCGGTGCCTTCCGCCACCAGGTTCAGCAGGCTGAACTGGGCCTGCATGTCGGTCGGGAAGCCCGGGTGCGGCGCGGTGCGCACGGTGACTGCTTTCGGGCGTTTGCCGTGCATGTCCAGGCTGATCCAGTCCTCGCCCACTTCGATATCGGCACCGGCTTCGCGCAGCTTGGCCAGCACCGCATCCAGCGTGTCCGGACGGGTGTTGCGGCACATCACTTTGCCACCGGAAACCGCGGCGGCGATCAGGAAGGTGCCGGTCTCGATGCGGTCAGGCAGCACGCGGTACACGCCGCCGCCCAGACGCTCGACGCCCTCGATGGTGATTTTGTCGCTGCCGGCGCCGCTGATCTTCGCGCCCAGCGTGTTGAGGAAGTTGGCGGTATCGACAATTTCCGGCTCACGCGCGGCGTTCTCGATAACGGTGGTGCCGGTCGCCAGGGTCGCGGCGCTCATGATGGTCACGGTCGCGCCCACGCTCACCTTGTCCATGACGATGTGCGCGCCCTTCAGGCGGCCCTCGACGGACGCCTTGACGTAACCTTCTTCCAGCTTGATCTCGGCACCCAGCTGCTCGAGGCCGGTGATGTGCAGATCGACCGGACGCGCGCCGATCGCACAGCCGCCCGGCAGGGAAACCTGACCGCGGCCGAAACGCGCCACCAGCGGCCCCAGCGCCCAGATGGAAGCGCGCATGGTTTTCACCAGATCGTAAGGGGCGCAGAACTCGTTCACGCCGCTGGCGTCCACGAAGACCGAACCGTTGCGCTCAATCTTGGTACCCAACTGGTTGAGTAGTTTAATGGTGGTGTCGATGTCCTTCAGCTTGGGGACATTCTGCAGCTCGACCGGCTCTTCCGCCAACAGGGCGGCGAACAGGATCGGCAGGGCGGCGTTTTTGGCCCCGGAAATAGACACTTCACCGCTCAGGCGGGTCCGACCCTGCACACGAAATTTATCCATCTGACTACTCTCTGTTATCTAATCTGAAGCTGCCCGCCCGGCAGGGCAAACAGCCTTAAAATCCGTTGAGTTTGCGGTCTCGCTGCCACTCTTCAGGGGTGTACGCCTTGATAGACAAGGCATGAATGCGGTTGTCCGCAATGTATTCCATCAGCGGTGCGTAAACCGTCTGCTGTTTTTTGACGCGGCTCATACCGGCGAACAATTCGCCGACCACGATCGCCTGAAAATGGCTGCCGTCGCCCGTCACATGTACTTCATCCAGTGCCAATGCCTGCATCAGCACGTCTTTAATCTCGTTGGTTTCCATAGTATCCAGTTCTGCCGCTAAAGGATCATAAACAGCCTAGTATCTTAGTGGAATACGATGTTTTCTTAAACTAAAGAAAAAGCCCCTGCATAACAGGGGCTTTGTATCGTTTTACCACGCAAGGGCGGCGTAAAACGCCGCTAACCGGCGGTATCGACAGGCATTATCGCCTGCAGGTTGTAGAGCGCAATCAGCGTTTTCAGGCGCTCGGTGGCGCCGAAAATTTTCAGCGCAACGCCGCGCTCGCGCTGCTCTTCCTGCAGATGCAGCAACAGCGCCAGCCCGGCGGAGTCTACGCGCTGCAGTTGCGCCACGTCGATCGCGGTTTTATCCGCCATCAGCGCGTCGCGCTGCCGCCACAGCGGCTGCAGCGTTTCCCGGTCCAGTTCACCGCGCAGGATCAGCGTCTGCTGCTCTGATTCGAAGCTGAGCGCTGCCGACATCAGTTTTTCTTGTCCAGCGTGATAGGCTGCGCGGCGGCGGCCTGCAGCTGTTTGGTCAGGCCGTCGATGCCCTGAGTACGCAGCGTAGACGCCCACTCGTTCTGCTTGGTGGTGATCATGCTGACGCCTTCGGCGATCATGTCATAGGCCTGCCAGTAGCCGGTTTTGCTGTTCTTGCGCCATTGGAAATCCAGACGCACCGGCGGGCGACCGCCGTTGTCGATGATGGTGACGCGAATGGCCACGATGTCGGCATTGCCCAGCGGCTGTTCAGGCGCGATCTGATAAGTCTGGCCGTGGTACATCGCCAGCGCCTGGCCGTAAGCCTGCTCCAGGTAAGCCTGGAAGGCGGTGAAGTAAGCGTCGCGCTGTGCAGGCGTCGCCTCTTTATAGTAACGGCCCAGCACCAGCGCGCCGGCGTATTTCACCTGCACGAACGGCATCAGTTCCTGATGCACGATGGAGCGCAGGTAGTTCGGGTCCTGCTTGATCTTCGGCTGTTCATTCTTCAAACGGCTGAAGGTCTTCTGCGCCGCTTCTTGCATCATGCTGTAAGGATTGGTTTGGTCGGCTGCGCTCGCCAGCGGTGCAACCACCAGCAGAGCCACCATCAGTAAACGTTTAAACATGCAGGTATCCTCTCTTAATGATTTGGAACAGCGGGTTGCGGTGCGGCACCGGCAGCCGGCTCAGCGGCCGCGTCTCCCGGTTTGGCGCTGTCCTGACCGCCGCTTTTATACAGGAACTGGCCGATCAGGTCTTCCAAAACCATGGCTGATTTGGTGTCCTGAATGGTGCCGCCGTCTTTCAGGATGGCGGTGCCCATATCAGGATCTTCGAAGCCCACGTTAAGCGCCAGATATTGCTCGCCCAGCAGGCCGGAGGTGCGGATCGCCAGCGAGCTGGTATCCGGGATTTGGTCGTACTTTTTCTGGATATCCAGCGCCACGCGCGGCGTGTAGGTTTTCGAATCGAGTTCGATGTCCGCCACGCGGCCGATCACCACGCCGCCAATCTTCACCGGCGAACGCGGTTTCAGGCCGCCGATGTTGTCGAACGTCGCGTAAATGCGGTAGGTCGGCTCGCTGCCGATCGATTTAAGGTTCGCCACCTGCAGGCAGATAAACACGATGGCGCACAGCGCGATCAGCATAAATGCCCCAACCCAGATTTCACTCTTCTTCGTTTGCATCGAATCAATTCCCAAACATCAGTGCTGTCAGCACGAAATCCAATCCCAACACCGCCAGTGACGAATGCACCACGGTACGCGTCGTCGCCCGGCTAATCCCTTCAGAGGTAGGCACGGCGTCGTACCCGTTGAAAATGGCAATCCAGGTTACGGTAATGGCGAATACCACGCTTTTGATCAGGCAGTTGAGCAGATCTTTTTTCCACTCTACGGCGCCCTGCATCGCCGACCAGAAGAAGCCGCTGTCGATGCCCTTCCAGTCCACGCCGACCACCGAGCCGCCCCAGATGCCGATCGCCACGAAAATGATGGTCAACAGCGGCATGCTGATCAGCCCCGCCCAGAAGCGCGGCGCCACGATGCGCCGCAGCGGATCGACCGCCATCATCTCCAGGCTGGAGATCTGCTCCGTCGCCTTCATCAGGCCGATTTCCGCCGTCAGCGCGGAACCGGCGCGGCCGGCGAACAGCAGCGCCGTCACCACCGGCCCCAGCTCGCGCAGCAGCGACAGCGCCACCATCATGCCGAGGCTGGCCTCGGCGCTGTAGGTGGTGAGCACGATATAGCCCTGCAGGCCCAGCACCATGCCGATGAACAGCCCGGAGACCATGATGATCAACAGCGACTGCACGCCGACGCTGTAGAGCTGTTTCAACAACAGCGGCCACTGCTTGCCGGGTTCCGGCCGGCCAATCAACGCGTTGAACAGCATCAACCCGGCGCGGCCGAAGCTGGCGCTGGTGTTGATGCCACTGCGCCCCAACGACGCTAACGCTCTTAATAACATGAGCTTATTTACTCCCTAAGCCTAGCAGTTCGGTCTGATAATCCCCGGCCGGATAGCGGAACGGCACCGGCCCATCCGCTATACCATCCAGAAACTGGCGCACGCGCGCATCAGGATTGTTCTGCAATTGCTGCGTGGTGCCTTCGGCGATCACCCGGTGATCGGCCACAATATAGGCGTAGTCGGCGATGCTCAGCACCTCCGGCACGTCGTGCGACACCACGATGCAGGTAATGCCCAGCGCATGGTTCAGCTCATCGATCAGCTTGACCAGCACCCCCATGGTGATCGGATCCTGGCCGACGAAAGGTTCGTCGAACATGATCATCTCAGGGTCCAGCGCGATCGCGCGCGCCAACGCCGCCCGGCGCGCCATGCCGCCGGAAAGCTCATTGGGCATCAGCTGGGCCGCGCCGCGCAGCCCCACCGCTTCCAGCTTCATCAGCACCGTGCTGCGCAGCAGGGGTTCAGGCAGGTTGCTGTGCTCGCGCAGCGGGTAGGCCACGTTTTCGAACACGGTCAAATCGGTGAACAGCGCGCCCGACTGGAACAGCATGCTCATCTTTTTGCGCGCGTCGTATAACTGACGGCGGGACAACGCGGGAATGTTGTCGCCGTCGAACCAAATCTCCCCGCTGTCCGGCGCCAGCTGGCCGCCTATCAGGCGCAGCAGCGTGGTTTTGCCTATGCCCGATGGCCCCATGATCGCCGTGACCTTACCGCGAGGCACCGTCAGGTTGATGTCTTCAAATATCCGTCGGTCGCCGCGCGAGAAGCTCATGTCGCGCACTTCGACCAAATTATCTGCCTTTTGGAGCATGTTAATGGACCCTTTACGACTCATCTTTTGCTGAATCTACCCGTGATGTTAAAGCAATGGGCGCAATCCGTCTCATCTTTACAAAAACTTACTGCCATTTCGCAACCAATGGTGCCATTGGTTTTACTTTTCCGCGCCACCCGGTCAAAATTGGCGCCATAACGAAAAAAAACGAAACTGTTCAACTATTAGCCGGGAAAAACCGTTGCTGCGGCTCACACGCGCGCAACGGAGGGCAAGCAATACCGCCGCATTGACGGCTTTAACCAACGAACCGGGATAATACCCGACAAAGGACCCTGCATGTTTCTCGCGATAGCATTATTAATCGTTGGTTTATTTCTACTGGTGTATGGTGCAGACCGCTTAGTTTATGGTGCTGCCGTGATTTCCCGCTCGCTCGGCGTCCCGCCGTTGATCATCGGCATGACCATCGTCGGCATCGGCACTTCGCTGCCGGAGCTGATCGTGTCCACCACCGCCGCGCTGAACGGGCAGATAGATATGGCCGTTGGCAACGTATTAGGTTCCAACATCACCAACATCTTATTGATCCTGGGTGTGGCGGCGCTGATTCACCCGCTGGCCGCGCGTTCCGAGATACTGCGGCGCGAACTGCCGTTGATGTTAGCGGTCACAGTATTGTGCGGTTTCGTGTTGATGAACGGCACCCTGAGCAGGTTGGACGGCGTGCTGCTGCTGGCCGCCGCCGCCGGCTTCATCCTGCTGATGCTGAAAATCGCCCGGCTGGCGCAGCGCGAAGGCAGCGACAGCCTGACCATGGAGCAGATCGCCGAGCTGCCGCAGGACAGCAGCAACACCGTGGCGGTGCTGTGGCTGGTGCTGGCGTTTATCATTCTGCCGCTCTCTTCCAGAATGGTGGTCGATAACGCAACGGTGATTGCGCACTATTTCGGCCTGAGCGAACTGGTGGTCGGCTTGACCATTATCGCCATCGGCACCAGCCTGCCCGAATTGGCTACCTCCATCGCCGGGGCGCTGAAGGGCGAGGATGATATGGCGATTGGTAATATCATCGGCTCCAATATTTTCAACACGGTGATCGTGCTGGGCGTCCCCGCCCTGCTGTCGCCGGGCAGCGTAGACGCCGCCGCCTTCCAGCGCGATTACTGGGTGATGCTGGCGGCCAGCGTGCTGCTGAGCGTACTGTGCATCGGCCGCAAGCATCGCATCGGTCACCTGGCGGGCGCTCTGTTATTATGTGGCTTTATTGCGTATCTTGCGGTGCTGTTCTTTAACCCTTTCAGTACTTTCGGCTAAACCGACGGGAATGAGTATGTCGAACATTGAGTTGCAACCGGGCTTCGATTTTCAGCAGGCCGGCAAAGAAGTGCTTCAGATAGAGCGTGAAGGGCTGGCTCAGCTCGACAGCTACATCAACGCAGACTTCACCCGCGCCTGCGAAACGATCGCCGCCTGCGGCGGCAAAGTGGTGGTGATGGGCATGGGCAAATCCGGCCATATCGGCTGCAAGATCGCCGCGACCTTCGCCAGCACCGGCACGCCCTCATTCTTCGTTCACCCGGCGGAGGCCAGCCATGGCGATTTGGGCATGGTCACCCCACAGGACATCGTGCTCGCCATCTCCAACTCCGGCGAGTCCAGCGAGATCCTGGCGCTGATCCCGGTATTGAAACGCC
This sequence comes from Serratia sp. CY31944, assembly GCF_052169175.1. NCBI lineage: Bacteria > Pseudomonadati > Pseudomonadota > Gammaproteobacteria > Enterobacterales > Yersiniaceae > Serratia > Serratia sp. CY31944. Next base: position 70,299 of record NZ_JBJNLG010000018.1, on the reverse strand, counting down.
AGCAGATCACCCTCATCTGTATGACCAACAATCCGGAAAGCTCGATGGGCAAGGCGGCGGATATCCACCTGTGCATCAAGGTGCCGCAGGAAGCCTGCCCGCTGGGGCTGGCGCCGACCACCAGCACCACCGCCACGCTGGTGATGGGCGATGCGCTGGCCGTCGCGCTGCTGAAGGCGCGCGGTTTCACGCAGGAAGATTTCGCGCTGTCGCATCCGGGCGGCGCACTCGGCCGCAAACTGCTGCTGCGGGTTAGCGATATCATGCACAGCGGCGACGAAATGCCCCACGTCAGTGCCGACGCCTCGTTGCGCGACGCGCTGCTGGAAATTACCCGCAAAAATCTGGGCCTGACGGTTGTCTGCGACGATTTGATGAAAATCGCCGGCATCTTCACCGACGGCGACCTGCGCCGGGTATTCGACATGGGCATCAACCTGCACGAGGCGAAGATCGCCGATGTCATGACGCCGGGCGGCGTACGGGTGCGCCCCAACATCCTGGCGGTCGATGCATTGAACCTGATGCAACAACGCCACATCACCGCGCTGCTGGTTGCCGATGGCGACCAGTTGCTGGGTGTGGTACATATGCATGACATGCTGCGCGCCGGCGTCGTTTAATTAAGGAATAGAACGGAATGGGTATGGTAGAAACCTGCTACGGGCCGGTAGAACAAGAGGTTATGGCGCGTGCCGGGAACATCCGCCTGCTGATTTGCGACGTTGACGGCGTGCTGTCGGACGGCCTGATCTTCATGGGCAACAACGGTGAAGAATTGAAAGCGTTCAACGTGCGCGACGGCTACGGCATCCGCTGCTTGAAAACCTCGGACATCGAGGTGGCGATCATCACCGGTCGCTCCGCCAAGCTGCTGGAAGACCGCGCGCAGACGCTCGGTATCACCCATCTGTATCAGGGGCAGTCCGATAAGCTTTTGGCCTTCCGCGAACTGTTGGATAAACTGTCGTTAACGGCGGATCAGGTCGCCTATATCGGCGATGACCTGATCGACTGGCCGGTAATGGCGCAGGTCGGCCTGGCGGTCGCGGTGGCGGACGCCCACCCGCTGCTGACGCCGCGCGCCCACTACGTCACCCGCATTGCCGGCGGCCGCGGCGCGGTGCGCGAACTGTGCGACATCATTCTTTTGGCTCAAAATAAGCTGGAGGACGCCAAAGGGCTGTCGATATGAGTAAAACCAAACTGTGGATCACCATCCTGTTGACGGTGATCGTTCTGGCGCTGATCGGCTGGAACATGACGGATTTCAGCGACGACACGGCCCCTGGCCCGGTCAACGATCAGGATCCGACCTACCAGAGCCAGCACACGGTCACCGTGGTGTACAACCCGGCCGGCAAGCTGAATTACAAACTGGTGGCGGAAGACGCGAAGTATTACACCGCCGGCGAGCTGAGCTGGTTCACCCAGCCGGTAATGACGCTGTTCGATGAGAATGCGGTGGCCACCTGGTCAGTTCGCGCCGATCGCGCCAAACTGACGAAAGACCGGATGCTGTATCTGTATGGTCACGTCGAGGTAAACAGCCTGACCACCACCTCGCAGCTGGAAAAAATTAAGACGGACAACGCTCAGGTAAACCTGGTCACCCAGGACGTCACCTCCGATGACGAAGTCACGATTTACGGGACCAATTTTACCTCTAACGGCATGAAAATGCGTGGGAACCTGCGGACCAAAACCGCTGAGCTGATTGATAAGGTTAAGACCAACTATGAAATTCAGAACCAAAAACCAACTCCGTAACCTGTTGCTCGGCAGCTTAGTTTTGGCCGCCAGCGCCCCCGCTCTGGCGCTGAAATCCGACTCCAGCCAGCCGGTCAGCATCGACTCGCTCAAGCAGTCGTTGGACATGCAGAGCAACGTCAGCACCTTCACCGACAACGTGGTGATCAAGCAAGGCACCATCGATATTCGCGCCGATAAGGTGGTGGTCACCCGCCCGGGCGGAGATCAGAATAAGACCTATATTGAAGCGTTCGGCAACCCGGTAACCTTCTACCAGATGCAGGACAGCGGCAAGCCGGTCAAAGGCCACGCGCAGAAAGTGCGTTACGACGTGGCGACCCAGCTGGTGACCCTGACGGGCAACGCCTATCTGGAGCAGCTCGACAGCAACGTGAAAGGCGATCGCATCACCTATCTGGTGCAACAGCAGCAAATGCAGGCGTTTAGCGACAAAGGCAAACGCGTGACAACGGTTCTGGTACCGTCGCAGTTGCAAGACAAAAACGAGCAGAAAAAGAGTAACTAATCACTTATGGCAACACTCATCGCAGAAAACCTGGCGAAAGCCTACAAGGGCCGTAAAGTTGTCGAAGACGTCAGCCTGAAAGTGAAATCCGGCGAGATCGTCGGCCTGCTCGGGCCGAACGGCGCCGGTAAAACCACCACCTTCTACATGGTGGTCGGCATCGTGCCACGCGACGCCGGGCGCATCGTGATCGACGAAGAAGACATCAGTCTGCTGCCGCTGCACGCCCGCGCGCGCCGCGGCATCGGTTACCTGCCGCAGGAAGCGTCGATCTTCCGCCGCCTGAGCGTGTACGACAACCTGATGGCGGTGCTGGAGATTCGCCCCGATCTCACCAGCGAACAGCGCGAAGACCGCGCCAAGGAGCTGATGGAAGAGTTCCATATCTCCCATCTGCGCGACAGCCTCGGCCAGGCGCTGTCCGGCGGTGAGCGTCGCCGCGTCGAAATCGCCCGCGCGCTGGCGGCCAACCCGAAATTCATACTGCTGGACGAACCCTTCGCCGGGGTGGATCCGATCTCCGTTATCGATATCAAGAAAATCATCGAGCACCTGCGTGACAGCGGCCTGGGCGTGCTGATCACCGACCACAACGTGCGCGAGACGCTGGACGTGTGTGAACGCGCCTACATCGTCAGCCAGGGCAAACTGATTGCCCACGGCACGCCGGATGCTATTCTGGCCGACGAGCAGGTTAAACGCGTTTATCTGGGCGAAGAGTTCCGCCTCTAAGCGCCGGCGCGCCCTGTGGGGCGACACCGTTAACGGAAGTAGACAGAAAACTATGAAGCAAGGTTTGCAACTCAGGCTCAGCCAACAGCTGGCCATGACTCCTCAGCTCCAGCAGGCGATCCGCCTGCTGCAGTTGTCCACGCTTGAGCTTCAGCAAGAGATCCAGCTGGCGCTGGAGAGCAATCCGCTGCTTGAACAGACCGATCTGCACGACGAAATCGACGCCAAAGAAACCCAGGAGACCGAGGGGCTCGATACCCGCGAGGCGCTGGAGCAGAAAGACATGCCGGAAGAGCTGCCGCTGGACGCCACCTGGGATGAGATCTACACCGCCGGCACGCCGTCCGGCACCGGCACCGACTACAGCGACGACGAACTGCCGGTCTATCAGGGCGAGACCACCCAAACGCTGCAGGATTACCTGATGTGGCAGGTGGATCTGACGCCGTTCTCCGATACCGACGCCGCCATCGCCACCTCCATCGTCGACGCGGTGGACGACACCGGCTATCTCACCGTGCCGCTGGAAGACATTCTGGAAAGCCTGGGCGACGAGAACGTGACCCTCGAGGAAGTCGAGGCGGTATTGAAGCGCGTGCAGCGTTTCGATCCGATCGGCGTCGCCGCGCGCGATCTGCGCGATTGCCTGCTGGTGCAGCTCTCCCAATACGCCAAAGACACCCCTTACCTGGCCGAAGCGCGGCTGATCATCAGCGAGCATCTGGATCTGTTGGCCAACCACGACTTTCGCAGCCTGATGCGATCAACCCGGCTAAAAGAAGATACACTGAAAGAAGCGATGCTGCTGATTCAGTCGCTCGATCCGCGCCCGGGGCAGTCGATCAATACCGGCGAGTCGGAATACGTGATCCCGGACGTGCTGGTGCGCAAGACGCAGAACAAATGGACGGTCGAGCTCAACGGCGACAGCGTGCCGCGTTTGAAGATCAATCAGCAGTACGCCGCGCTGGGCAACAGCGCCCGCAGCGAAGCCGACGGCCAGTTTATCCGCAGCAACCTGCAGGAAGCCAAGTGGCTGATTAAAAGCCTGGAGAGCCGCAACGAGACGCTGCTGAAGGTCACCCGCTGCATCGTCAGCCAACAGCAGGCGTTCTTCGAGCAGGGCGAAGAGTTTATGAAACCCATGGTGCTGGCGGATATCGCCCAGGCCGTGGAGATGCATGAATCGACGATCTCGCGCGTCACCACGCAGAAGTTTCTGCACAGCCCGCGCGGCATTTTTGAATTGAAGTATTTCTTCTCCAGCCACGTGAATACCGACAGCGGCGGCGAAGCCTCCTCGACGGCGATCCGCGCGTTGGTGAAGAAATTGATTGCGGCGGAAAACCCCGCCAAGCCACTCAGCGACAGCAAGTTGGCCACCCTGCTCGCCGATCAGGGGATCATCGTGGCGCGGCGCACCGTCGCCAAGTACCGAGAGTCTTTGTCCATCCCGCCGTCGAACCAGCGTAAACAGTTGGTTTGACCTCTATTGAGAAGGAAGACACTATGCAGCTCAACATTACCGGACACCACATCGAAATCACCGATCCGTTGCGCGAGTTCGTGAACAACAAGTTCGCCAAACTCGAACAGTATTTTGATCGCATCAATCAGGTGTATGTTGTATTAAGTGTGGAAAAAGTGCAGCAAATTGCGGAAGCAACGGTGCACGTGAATGGAGGCGAGTTGCACGCCACCTCGGAAGACGAGAATATGTATGCCGCAATTGATACGCTGATCGACAAATTGGCACGTCAATTGAACAAACATAAAGACAAATTGAAGCAACACTGACACCCTAACCCACTCCATGAGGCGGCATCCGTCGCCGCCTCGCCCTTCGGCGCGTGACCCGCATGGGTGACGCGCCGAACGGTAATCAGGGTTAAAACCGACGAAAAACCGCCTTGCCGGGTGCGCCCGGCGGCGCGGTTTTAAGTGAAGATGAGATGAACAACGAATATATGCAATTAAGCTCGGTGTTAAACATCGAGTGCACCAAAAGCTCGGTACACTGCACCAGCAAGAAGCGGGCTTTGGAAATTATCAGCGAACTGGCCGCCAAACAGCTCAATCTGCCTTCGCAGGTGGTGTTTGACGCGGTTCTCACCCGGGAGCGCATGGGCAGCACCGGTATCGGCAACGGTATCGCCATTCCCCACGGCAAACTGGAAGAGGACACACTGCGGGCCGTTGGCGTGTTTATCCGTCTCGACCAACCCATCGCTTTCGACGCTATCGACAACCAGCCGGTCGACCTGCTGTTCGCGCTGCTGGTGCCTGCCGATCAGTGCAAAACCCATTTGCATACCCTGTCGCTGGTCGCCAAACGCCTGGCCGACAAAACCGTATGCCGTCGCCTGCGCGCCGCGCAAAGCGACGAAGAACTTTACCAAATCATCACCGAGTGATGCCCGGCCGGCGTGACTTCCAACCCGGATAACGTTACTGTTTCACGATGATGGATCCGGCCTCGGCCGGAATAACAAAGTTTCCACCGGTGGCGATGAACGCCGCCGCGATGCCAGGGGAGTTGCCACATGGTGCTGATGATTGTCAGCGGCCGTTCCGGTTCCGGAAAATCCGTCGCCTTGCGGGCGCTGGAAGACATGGGTTTTTACTGCGTTGACAACTTGCCGGTGGTGCTGCTGCCGCAGCTCGCCAATACGCTGGCGGAACGCAATATCTCCGCGGCGGTCAGCATCGACGTGCGCAACATGCCGGAATCGCCGGAAGTGTTCGAATACGCGATGACTCAGCTGCCGGACAGCTTCTCGCCGCAGCTGCTGTTCCTCGACGCCGATCGCAACACGCTGATCCGCCGTTACAGCGACACCCGCCGCCTGCACCCGCTCTCCAGCAAAAACCTGTCGCTGGAAAGCGCCATCGACGAAGAGAGCGATCTGCTCGAACCGCTGCGCTCGCGGGCTGACCTGATTATCGACACCTCGGAAATGTCGGTGCACGAGCTGGCCGAAATGCTGCGTACCCGCCTGCTGGGCAAGCGTGAGCGCGAGCTGACCATGGTGTTCGAATCCTTCGGCTTCAAGCACGGCATCCCGATCGACGCCGACTACGTGTTCGACGTGCGCTTCCTGCCGAACCCGCACTGGGATCCGAAGCTGCGGCCGATGACCGGTCTGGATAAGCCGGTCGCGTCGTTCCTCGATCGCCATACCGAAGTGCACAACTTCATCTACCAGACCCGCAGCTACCTGGAGCAATGGCTGCCGATGCTGGAAACCAACAACCGCAGCTACCTGACGGTCGCCATCGGCTGTACCGGCGGCAAGCACCGCTCGGTGTACGTGGCGGAACAGCTGGCCGATTACTTCCGCTCGCGCGGCAAGAACGTGCAGTCGCGCCACCGCACGCTGGAAAAGCGCAAACAATGACGGTCAAACAGACGGTTGAAATCAAAAACAAGCTGGGCATGCACGCGCGCCCGGCGATGAAACTGTTCGAGCTGGTGCAAAGCTTCGACGCCGAAGTGATGCTGCGCAACGAAAGCGGCACCGAAGCCGAGGCCAGCAGCGTCATCGCGCTGCTGATGCTGGACTCCGCCCAGGGCCGGCATATCGAAGTCGAAGCGACCGGCCCCGACGAAGTCAACGCACTGGAGGCGGTCGTCGAGCTGTTCAACTCCGGGTTTGATGAAGATTAGCCGCTGAAGCCCTCCCGCGAATGCGTCGCACCGACGCGTTCGTTCTCTTTGCCTTCTCTCCCTGACACGATCTCCCGCTTTTCACTTTGCGTATCCGCTTCCAAAGTCAGCCGTAACTGCCTGTAAATGCGAAGTATTGATTTACCCGCACGGCGCTAACCGCAATAGTATGCAACGACAAAAACGGGCTGCGGCCGGGTATTTCCCTCTCACTGTGAGCGGGGATGATAAGTTTACAATTTGTGAACACCTAAGACAGTCGCTATAATGTTCACCAGGCAGGAATCGAGGGAGCGATGCATATCATTTCCAGGGAGCCGTTCAATAACGCAACCAAACAATACCCTAATGAAGCCGCTGCTCTCGAGGCCATTTATAAAGCGTTGCGACGCGGCGAGTTCCGCACGCCGGACGAGTTAAAAGCGCTTTTTCCTTCGCTCGATCGTATGAAATACAAAGAGAAATGGTGGGTCATTGACGTCGGCGGCAACCACCTGCGGATTTTGTTCTTCGCCAGCTTCGAGACACAGAAAGTCTTCATAAAGCATATCGTTAGCCACGCCGAGTACGACAAGCTGATGCAGCACTATCGAAGGAGTTCATCATGATTACAGATGCCATTAAGGCCGCCGATGCGCTGCTGCGCGCCGTGCCCTTATTGCAGGGCAGCAGCTCTCAGCAAGACTACCGGGAAGCGCTCGAATTGGTGGAATATTTGCTGGAAAACGATGAACACCATCCGCTGATTGACATGCTGGCAAAAAAAATCGCCGAATATGAAGATAACAGCGCCGAATTTACCGCATTCAATCAGCGTATCGCCCAACTCCCGCAAGGAGTGGCCGCGCTTCGCGTATTGATGGAACAACACCAACTTAGCCAAAGTGATTTTGAACATGAGATCGGTAAAAAGTCGTTGGTCAGCCAAATCCTGAGTGGCAAAAGATCGCTGACCATTCCGCACATTATGGCGCTGGCCAAACGCTTCAATCTGCCCCCGGCCCTCTTCCTGCCGGAAGCGGATTAGCCCCTCAGCTCCGGCTCAGGCAGTCCAGCGCCACCGCTTTAAAGCTGTCGAAGCTGTCGCTGCTCAGCAGGCGGCTCATTGAGCGTTCACGCACGAAGGTGACGAACAGCTCGTAGATCGCCATCGCCTCTTCATAGTCGCTCTTGCTGATCGCCAGCAGGAAAATCACGTGCGCGACCTCGCCTTCTCCCCAGGCGACGCCCTGCGGCGCCAGCAGCGTCACCACCACGGTCTTTTTGGCCAGCAGCCCCAGCGAGTGCGGCAGCGCGATGCCCTCGCCCAGCAAGGTGGAGACGATCGCCTCGCGTTCGACCACCGACGGATAAAAGTCCGCGCCGACGTACCCTTCCCGCTCCAGCTGGCCGCACACTCGGCTGAACAGTTCCGCCTGCGTCAGCGGCTCGTTGAGCACCATGAAATGCTCGGCGTCGAAAAACTTCTCCAGCATGTACGGTCGGGTGCGATCCACCAGCACCAGCTTGCCCAGCTGCTCCAGCTGGTAATCGGTTGGGAACGGCGACATCACCACCACCGGCTTGTTCTTTTCGCCGATGCGGGCGTTGGAAATCACGAAGTCTTCGTCGATATGCGCAAGCATCTCGTAATCGCGCAGCGAGACGATGCGCGTCATCACCAGCTGCGGATACTTACGCGCAATCTGCGCCTGGATCATGCGCACCGTCGAGTTGCCGGTATCGCACACCAGCATCACCTGCGGGTGGCGTTCATAACCGATGTTGTAATGCCGCTCCAGCCCCACGCCGATGTGCAGCACCAGGTAGCCTATCTCATTCTCGCTCAGGGTATAGGGGGTGTATTTGCCCCAGCTGGAGACCGCCGCCAGCGTCACGTCGTAAGCCATCGGATAGTGCTGCTTGATGTTGGCCAACAGCGGATTGGGGATATTGATCTGGTATTTCACCCGCGTAATCATGGTCTTGATATGGGTGAGCAGATCGGCCCGCAGCTGCTCGTCGCCCTGCAGGTTGTAGTTATAGTGTGCGTTGATGTAGGACAGGATGTAGTCCACCAGCGCTTCTTCATCGTCGGCGTTGATCTCGGTCGGCTGCACGTCCTGCACGCGCCGCGCGGCGATATTGACCCGCAGATAGGCCTCTTCGGCCATCGAGATCTCTTTGCCGGAGGCCGAACGCAGTTCCGCCGCCAGGCGGGTCGATACCTGGCGCACCGCATCGTCGCCGTCTTCCACCTCGAAGTCCGGCAGCGGATAGCCGTCGTTGATGCGCCGCAGCGCCACCGCGCAGTAGAAGATCAGGTACTGCTCGCCCTCGTCGGTCAGGCGAATGGCGTATTGCGACAGCAGCGGGTGCAGCAATCCGGCGAACGCCGCTACCTGCGGCTGCAGCAGGATCTCGTTGTTGAGCAGCGGGTTCTCGGCGTCGGCCAGCTGCAGTTGGAACAGCAGATCGGTCAGGCAGGCGCGGATCGCCATCTCCGTGCCGAACAGCTTCATGCCGTAACGCGGCTTGGTTTCAATCGTCAATTGATAGTGCGCCAGACGCTCTCTCACCTCAGCCATGTCGTTTTGCAACGTACCGCGGCTGACGAACCACTCGTCGGCCAGATCTTCCAGTTTAAGGGAGAAGGCTGAGGTCAAAAAACGCACCAGCAGATAATGCACACGCTCCTGCGCGCTGCGCGGGGTGGCATGCTTGCGGCGCTCCTGATGCTGCAGGGCGCTGAACAGCGCGGCGTTATCGACCTGCAGGCGATAGCCGGCACCGCGGTTATGCACGAAACGCGCGCCGTATTTGTCCAGAATCTCGTTCAGCGCGGTGATGTCCGCCCGCACCGTGCGGGTGGACACGGCGAAACGCTTCGCCAGCTCATCCTGCGGCAAAGTCTCGGTTTGCAAGGCATCGAACAAGTAAGCCAAACGCGGGTAAGGAAATCGCACCATTCTGTGTCCGTCAATCAGGCGACCCGCCCGGCGAACCGGGCGGGCCACGGGTTACTTCGGCGGCGGCAGAAACGCCATTTGCGAGGGGCTGCCGATCGGCAGATAACCGCCCACAACGCTGAGTTTGCCGTCCGTCGGGTTTACGCTGAAGCGGGTGACGTTATCGCTGCGCTGGTTCAACGCATACAGATAGCGGCCATCCGGGCTCAGCGCCAGCGAACGCGGGTAATCGCCGCGCGTCCAGGTTTCCGCCACCGATTTCAACTCACCGCCGGCGCCCACGCTGAACTGGGCAATGCTGTTATGCAGCCGGTTGGCGACGTACAGCGTGTCTCCGTTCTTGCTGAGCGCCAGCCCCGAAGCGAAGCTGGTGCCCTGATAGTCGGCGGGCAGCGCGGAAACCGCATGCAGTTGTTTCAGAGTACCTTTTTGGCGATCAAAACGGTAGCTGGTCAACGTCGAGGCCTCTTCGTTCACCAGCAGCACGGTTTCGCCGTCCGGATGGAACACAAAGTGACGCGGACCCGCGCCGGCGGAAGAGGCGGCGATCCACGGCGGATCGTTCGGCGTCAGCCGGCCGCTCGCGGCGTCAAAGCGCCATTGGTAGATGCGATCCAACCCCAGATCGGTGGAGAACACGAACTTGCCGCTCGGATCGCTGGCGATCATATGGGCATGCGGGCCGTTGTGATCGCTGATGGCGAAGCTGCCGTTCACCGCCGCCGCCGGTTTGGCCGCGCCCGCCGGGCCCTGCTGTTGCTGCACCGAGCTGGCGGCGCCCAGGCTGCCGTCCGCTTCGATCGGGAAAGCCGCCACGCTGCCGCTGACATAGTTCGCCACCAGCAGATGGCGCCCGTCCGGCGTCGATGAGAGATACACCGGCCCCGCTCCCTGCGAATCCACCTGGTTGAGCTGCGTCAGGCCGCCGTCGGCCGGATTGACCCGGTAAGCGGTGATGCCGCCGTGCTTGCCGCCGTTGAAATCGGCCACTTCGCTGGCGACATACAGCGTCTTGCCATCAGCGCCCAGCGTCAGCTGCGCCGGATTCGGCACTTTGCTGACCAGCGTAACCTGGCTCAGCGCGCCGCTGACCGGATCGACCTGCACCCGGTAAACGCCTTCGCCGTTGGGATTGTAGGTGCCGATATAGGCGAAATGAGATGACGTGGAATTCATTGCATCCTCAGCATGCAGCGCCGAGCCGGTCACGGCCAGCAGCGCCAGGAACAACGCGGTGCGTCGGGTTGGAGCCTGCCAGTTTCGCATAGTTATCCTCAGTATATATCCGTCATCTTTCAAGCCGCAGCGTTGTTGGCTACGCAGTTACTCGGCCCATCCATGGGCCTCACCCCTTCGGGGCCGCTGCAAGCAGCGTTTAAATCTGCTCCCGGCAGATTTTTCACCCCAGTCACTTACTTAAGTAAGCTCCTGGGGCTCCTGCGCTTGCCGCCTAGCTACAACTTGAAAGCTATAGGCTATAGCTAACGGCGGCGCGGCATGCCGCGCCACGGGAAAACCTTCGCCTCCCAGCGTTATCCCCGTCATACTTGAAGTTGCTTCTGTGTTGGCTGCAAGCACTCCCCCCAGTCACTTACTTAAGTAAGCTCCTGGGGACTCATGCTCTTGCCGCCGGGAAGCAACTCCAATTATTTAGGGCATACCTCATCCCATTGCGCGTTCAGCCCACCAGCTTTTTGGTCATCGCCAGCAGGGTTTTCACGTCCTGCGGGCGCGTATCGCCGCTGGCGGCGTCGATGATCGAACTGTAGATATGCGGGATCACGCGTTTCACGCCGGCCGCCAGCGCGATCTCGACGATCGGCTCGTAGTTCTCCAGATCGATGCCGCCGGTCGGCTCCAGCATAAAGTCATGCTCGGCGCAGGCCTTGGCTACGTACTGATATTCGTCCTTGCACTTCAGGCCGCCCATCGGGAAATACTTGATGGAGCTGCCGCCCATGTCTTTCAGCAGGGCGATGGCGGTTTCCACCGGCACGATGCCGTCCGGCGCCGCGGCGCTCAATGGGCCGGTAGAGATCTTCACCCAACCGACGCGGCCGGTTGGCGACACCAGGCCGTTGACCACGCTGTCGTTCTGGCCCAGCAGCGCACGGCTGGCACCAACGCCGGTAAACACCTGGTTGACGTGCTGCGGCTGCACCTGCTGAGCGATCAGGCTGACCATCGCCGACTGCTTCGGATCGCCGGCGCCCAGGCCGACCGAGAGCGCGTTGTCGATCAGGCGCGCATAGCGCAGCATGTCGGTCACCGCGCTGTCGACGTCCGGGTAGTTCTTGGAGAGCACGCCCACCAGCACATGGCCTTCCGCCGCGGCGTAGATGTCCTGCGCATTGGCTTTGGAGCCGGCCAGCACGTTCAGGCAGACGCGGTCACGATAGTAGTTAGGCTGCAGCTTCATGCTTGTTTCTCCGTAAACAGGTTTTTGATACAGGTAAAGACGGTCATCAGCTGTTGCTCATCGACGCTGCGCACGTCGACCTCAATCTTGCCCTCGTTGGCCTTGTAGCCGCGGAAGTAGATGGCGATGTCGCCGGTTTTCAGCGCCTGGACGATGTCATAGGTCGACCGCCCCAGCACCGCTTCGTCGAAGGCGATCTCGGCGCGGGCGATATCGCGGCCGGCGCTGTCCCAGACGGTTCTGGCGCTGACGCCGGTCAGGGTGTTGAGGCTGTCGAGGAACGGCGTCATCCGCGCCACCATCTGTTGCCCGGTGGTTTTCTCAAGCGTCAGATAGCTTTCGATCGCCTGCGTCAGGCCGAGGATGCCCTCTTTGCCGACCTTCATCGCCCGGCCGATGCCGCCGGACTGCAGCTTCACCCACTCGACGTACTGTTTCTTGCCGATAACCAGGCCGCTGGTCGGCCCCTCGATGGCTTTGGCGCCGCTGTAGATCACCAGATCGGCTCCCATCTGGTAGTAACACATCAGATCTTCTTCCGCCGCGGCGTCGACGATCAGCGGCAGGTTATGCTTGCGCGCCACCACCGCCGCCTGTTCGACGGACAGAATGCTTTTCTGCACGCAGTGGTGCGATTTGACGTACAGGATCGCCGCCGTCTGCGGCGTGATGCAGGCTTCAATCTGCTCCGGCGAACATTCGTTGGCGTAGCCCGCTTCCACCACCTTGCCGCCGCCCAGCGCCACCATGGTGTCCACCGGCGCGCCGAAGTTGACATTGTGGCCGCGCGGCAACACGATCTCACGCGGCACGGCGATCGGCGCCGAGTGCAGGTTCACCAGCAGATTGGCGTTATCTTTGACGATCACCGCCGCCACCGACTGGGCGATGCCCGCCGAGGCGCAGGAAACGATCACCGCGTCCTCCACGTTGAGCAGATCGGCGATGTAGGCGCCGGTCTTGTTGACCAGATCCTTGATTTCGAAATAGTGATTCAGGCCGTAGTCAACGGCGTCGATCACATCCTGGCGCGGCGTGGAAACGCCGAGAATGGTCATGCGGCCGGAGGTGTTGATCACCTGCTTCAAACCGTATTTTTCATAAATCGAAGACATCGCTTGCCTCCCCTTGTTCGGTTAATAGGATTTCCCCGGCCACCACCGCGGCCAGCGGCACCAACAGCTGTTCGCCCTCGGCGGTTTGCCCTTCGGCGTCGGCGAACACCTGCGGTTCGCGGCGCAGTTCAAACAGCGTGAAATCGGCGTCATAGCCCGGCTCCAGCCGCCCTTTGCCGCTGAGCTGCAGCGCCGACGCGGCGTTCTCCGTCACGCAGGCGATCACCTGCGGCAGCGTCAGGCCGACGCTGAAAAATTTGGACATCACCGTCGCCAGGCTGTGCACCGGCCCATTTATGCGGTTGCGGCAGTAAATATCGGAGCTGATGGTGTGCGGCAAAATGCCCAGCTTGATCGCCTGGCGCGCCACCTCGAAGCTGAAGCTGGCGGTGCCGTGCCCCACGTCGAGCAACACGCCGCGCCGCAGCGCGCGCTGGATCGACTCGCGCAGCGTGCCCGCCGGCGTCAGAATGCGGTTCGGTTTGCCGTTGTAGCAGTGGGTGATGATGTCGCCACGGGTCAGCAGATCGGCGATCTCGTCCAGATTCGGCGGGTTGTTGCCGATATGCACCATCAGCGGCAGTTGGCGGTTTTCCCGCTGGATCTCTTTGGCCAACACCAGCGGCCGGGTGCCGTTCTTGCCCACCACGCTGCTGCTCATGCGCGCCTTGATGCCGATGATGAAGCCGGGATGGTTGGCGATGGCCTGGCCGGCCTCGCGCTTGTCGATGTCCGTCAACTCCGCCAGCTCGTTCTGCCGCAGCAGGCCGATGCGCGAGATGTTGAGGAAGGCGAACACGTTGGTTTTGGCGCTGCGCGCCAGCTGATAAAAGGCGTCGATATCGTCGGCGCCGGTGCTGCCGGCATCGACCACGCTGGTGACGCCGCTGGCGACGCCGACCCGATCCGGCTCGTCATGGTAAATCGGCGAGTCGGGATAGCAGTGCACGTGCGCATCGATCCAACCGGCGCTCAGGCGGCAGTTGCCCGCCAGATCCAGTTGGCGAACGGCGCTGACGTCCGCCGCCAGCCGCCCGACCGAGGCGATTTTGCCGTCTTTCACCGCCAGATCGATCAGCGTGTCGTCCGCCAGTCTGGCGCCTCTGATTACTAAGTCATACATACCGCATTGCTCCTGTTAGCCCGGGCGCCGCCGCATCGGGCGGCGCCTGGCGCAGGCCTCTCAAGAAATGGCTACCGGGAAGATCGCCCCCAGGATCATCGCGCCGAGGATCGCTCCGCCGGTGATCGGTTTACCCCAGATATAGAACAGCAGCGCGCCGAGCAGCGAACCGATGCCGATCGGGATCGAGGCGGTCATCGCCGACAGGATGATCAACGGCCCGAGGAAACGGCCCGACGAGTTGCCCGCGCCCATCATCACGTCCGCCCCGTAGGTGGAGTTGCTCTGATTGATGGTGAATTTGCGCGCCAGAATGATCACGTAACCGATCGCCAGGCCGATGACCAGGCCGGTCACCAGCGAAGCGGCGAAGTTGGCGACCGGGAACACGATGCCGGCCCCCAGCAGCAGCGCCGGCACGCCCAGCCCGACGCCGGTCTGGATCGCACCGCCGATGTCCAGGATGCCCACCAGCGAGCCTTCGATGATGCGCGCGAACAGGAAGCTGGCGCCGAACGCCGCCACCGCGCCGTATACGCCGGTATCCATCCCCGCCCGCAGCATGGAAACGAACGCCACTTCGTTAAAGGCGCCGATGCCGTACAGGTAATACATGTGCGTCCCGGCGAACACGCCGGAGGACAGCAGGCCAACAAAAATCGGGAATGACCAGTCGGCGTACCAGAAGCCTTTTTGGGTTTGCTCTTCCATCATCCCGCTCCTTATTTACCGCTCAGGGTGTTGTGAATGGCGTCCAGCCAGCCCGGCACGCCGAGGCTGAAGGACTCGAGAACTTTCATGTCGAAGCCGCGGAAGAAGCCGCTCAGCACGAACAGCAGCACGATCACCGCCATCATGATCTTGGTGATCTTGTTCCAGCCGCTCTCTTCCACGCCTTTGCCGATCAGAATGCCCAGCACCAGGCCCGGCACGGCGTTGCCCATGATCAGCTGCGCCAGGCCGCCGAAGATGGTGCCCCAGAAGCCGGAACGGCGCCCGGCGTCGATCGCCGCCAGCCAGAAGATCACCGGCATCACGGTGTTCACCAGCAGGTTGGCCGCCGGCACCAGCACCTTGATCGCGGTGACCTGCAGCGCGGCCGGCACGGCGGAAGCGGTGGTATTGAGGAACGCCACCACCAGCATGCCGATGATGCCGCAGGCGATGGCCATTTTTTTCGGATCGTGCAGCGTTTGCGCCAGATTGCGGTTCTTGACCATCAGGGCCGCCGCGCCCCAGTGCGGGATGATGCGGTGGTCGACGTCCTGCGTGAAGGAACCCGCCGCCACGGAAGACGCCCAGGCGTTGAAGAAGAAGCCCAGACCGAATGAGAAGTGGGAAGCCGGATCGCCCTCGCAGGAATTCAGCTCGCCCAGGGTGCGAAACGCCCCCATGCCCTGTGTTGTCGGCGCGTGGAACATGCGTGCGGCGCCGGCCCCTACGCCGACCCCCACCAACCCACCGATAATAATCGATTTAAATAAGATGATTAAAAACATCAGTATACCCTTTCATTTATGCTAACGTTTTTATTTCGTGACGAAGACAACCTTCTCGGTATTGATAATGGTTACGTTCACGGTTATTTCCAGAGAAACGGCATAGCTCTTTCTTTCACGCGGCAAAAAGAAGAAAAGAAATTTCTCTTTAGTTATTTTCTCTTCCGCTCTCACGACGCTGACGTCCTGCGGCTCGATACGCAGCAGAATATTGTTGGTGGACTTTAATACCGCACCCTGCACATTAGCCAAGGCGGAAGCAAAAGCTTTCGCTTTGCTGTCGCCTTTACCCTCCACCTTTACCGATGTGGTATATTGCTCTTTCATTATGGATTGCCATGTTTTTTGATGTAGGCTTCCACCAATTTCTGGCCCAACTCTTCTTTATCCATAAAGCCGAAGCCCAGCACGTTGCAGCCTTCGTTAATTGCCGTCACGCCCTCTTCCACCGAACGCATGCCGTATTTGGCTTTGTAGCCGTGTTTGGTTTGCGCGGTAATCGCGCCGGCGCCACCGCTGCCGCAAAAAGAGATGCCCAGCTGCGCGTTTTCCGCTTTCATGACGTCACCCAGCTTCATATCCGCCGCCACGCCGGGGATAACCACCGCTTTTCCGCCTGCGTTTTCAACGCCCTGGCCGACTTTTTGCCCTTTGCCCAAACGATCGCCGATCACTACGGTAATTTGACCCATGGTATATTCTCCTGATTGAAATCGATGCGTTAACCGCTATGCGTTATTATCTTTCGCCACTTCGAAGTGCACTGACAATAAATAGGCTTCTTCGATAGGCAATGTGCCAAACTGATTCACCACGCGCTCCGCCATTTGCATGGATTCGGCGGAGATTTCGTCGAACAACGATTTATCCACCTCCGGCAACGGCTCGCCGGTTATTGAACGCTGCACCATGGCGCGAATATGCGATTCCAGCATCTGTTGCTGCACCGCATTGGTATAAATATTTTCAGCATTCAGCATCGCGGCAATATCCGCCAACACCCGAGCGGTGATCTCACCGGCTGCGCTGACATCGGACTGTTCAATTTCTTTTATCGGAGCAGATCCATCATTCACTTTTCAGTACCCCTAGATCCCACATTAATCAGTAAGCCGTAAAGCGCATCACCTGAATAACCCGCTTTCTGTGATGTCTTTACCCTACCCCCGGTAGGATTTTCTGTGTAGACCGGTTTTTTCCAGTTCGAAGTGGAAATCGCATGACGCGCGGGGATCCATTTCGCAAAACGGCGCTGCGGTGAAAAAGTTAATGAGATAACAAATAGATAACCGGGCTAACCGTTTCTTTCGCCACAATTGACGATAAAAGCCTTCGTGATCGGGATCTCTTTCTTTTCTCGTCCCAACCGCCTACTATCAATGGGACAAATCGACATTACCCACACCCCCGCTCCTCTGGCGCGGGGGTGTTGCTTTGTGTTGTTTTTCCGAATTTATGGGTGCACAGACTGGCACCCTTTGATTTGACTGGAGAGTGGAATGACCAAACCCATCATTACTATTAATGAGCTGGATGCGGAACGCCTGGATGCGCTATTGGAACAACCGGCCTTTGCCAACACCGACGTCGCCGCCGCGCTGAACGACGAGTTGGATCGCGCGGAAATCCTGCCGCCGGAGAAAATGCCGGCCAACGTGGTGACCATGAACAGCCGCGTGCGTTTTCGCGATCTGCACACCGATGAAGAGCACGTGCGCACGCTGGTTTACCCGGCATCGCTGAAAGACAGCCACGATCAGCTGTCGGTGATGGCGCCGCTGGGCGCAGCGCTGCTCGGCATGCACGTCGGCAAGCAGATTTCCTGGCAATTGCCGAACGGTGAAGAAGCGCGGATTGAAGTGCTGGAATTGCTGTACCAGCCGGAAGCGGCGGGCGAATACCACCGTTAAGCGGTTCTCAGGGCGGCATCCGGCCGCCCTTTCTGTTTCAGACGCAGATAGCGATCAGCACGGCGATCAGCAGCAGCACGTAGATTTTGGCATGCAGCGCATCGCTCACCTTAGGCAAACAGCGCCTGGCAAATACGATCCCCGCAATTCCCGCGGCCACCAGCAACCCCAGAATGTTCAGATTGACGTAGCCCAGATACTGCGGCCCGCTCATCTCGCGCCACCCCAACACGATATACATCAGCGCGCCGATCACCGCCACCGGGATCGACAGCGGGTTGGCGGCGCTGACGCAATACTTCATGTCGTAGCCATGGCGGCGCAGCAGCGGCACCGTCATCACGCTGCCGCCCACCCCCAGCAGGGTGGCGATGCCGCCGATCAGCGGCCCGCCGCCCCACAGCGTGGCGGGGGAAAGTTCGGCGCGCGCCGGTTTGATCAAAAAACCCCGGCGGAACAGACAGTCGGCGATGGTCACCGCCATATAGGCCACGAACAGCCCGCGGATCACGCCGTCCGCCAGCAGCGAAGAGGCGAACGCGCCCAGCGCCGCACCGATGCCGATGAAAAAGATCAGCGGCACGATGGTTTCGCGCAGCAGGTTGCCGCTGCGCCAGTTGGTCAGCGTGGCGTAACTCGCGTTGAGGATCATCACCGCCGTCGAGGTCGCCACCGCGATATGCATCGCCTGGCCGGGCTGCTCGCCCGACGCGGAGATCAGGTGATAGACGAAAGGCACCACCACAAAGCCGCCGCCGAAGCCGAACAGAATGGTGGTGATGCCGGTCAGAAAACCGGCACCCAGTACAATCAAGGTTTCAATCATGGCCGTGCGCCCGCACGAAGTCGTCGAACCCGGCGCAGAACTGCCCCGCCAGCGGGTGAAAACGATCGCCGACGAACAGCCCCAGATACTGCTCGCGCACGGCGTCATGGTCCACCAGCTCAATGCCCGCCTGTTCCGCCTGCGCCAGCGTCTGCGCGTCCGGGAAGCCCCAATAGCGCGAATCGCCCTGCTTTTCCGCCGCGATCGCTTCGCTGTGCTCCGCCAACATCAGCCGGCGCGCCAGGAAAGAGCCACTCTGCACGCCCAACAGCATCATGTTTTCCAGGAACGACAGATCGTGACGCAGCTCGGCGGGCAGGCGGGCGATAACCGGGCCGGCGTCCCAGTGCTCATCCATTTCATGCAGCGTTACCGCACAGTCCCTGTCACCGTTCATCAACGCGCGGAACAGCGTCATCACCCCGCGATAACGCGGCAAGTCCCCCGGATGCAGGTTCCACAGCAGCTTGCCGCGTCGGCTGAAGGCGCGCACATAGTCGGCGGAGAATTTCTGATAACAGCGCAGGGAGATCACCCCATCCATATGCCCCAGGCTGCTGATAAACGCGGCGTCATTGATGTCGAGAACGCGATGCGCTTTGACCCCGGCGGCGGCCAGGAACAGGGCCGGCGGCTGATAGGCCCCCTCGCAGGCGGCAGCGTTGCGGCCAACGAACGGGAACACGAAATCGTTCAGCACTTCGCGCTCATACAGCCCCAGGCGGCGAACCGCCGGCTCCTGCGTGCGCCCGGCGCTTTTCGCCAGGGGGAAATACACCGTAAAGGCACACTCGCCCTTCAGGGTGGCGATCAGATCCTGACACACCAGCCAGGAGAAAATGTCGTTGCCGACAAAGAGCGCTACGTTTTTCATGCTTCAGCCTTCTTTGCGTTGAAAATAGGGTTGTTGAACACGATCTTGCTGATATCCCGCGTGATGGACTCCATCGCCGAGGTGTAAAAAAGATCGCCCTTGGCAGGCGCGCCGAGCGAGTAGAGATGCTGCTCGCGGCCGCGTCGGTCGGCGATTTTCAGCGTGTGCGGGTTGCACTTCACGCCGCCGAACAGGTTCTCTTGCACCAGCCCGTCTTGCAGCAGTTGCTGGCTCAGACGGTTGGGCGGCAGTTGATAGGACGGCGTGGTGCAGTTGAATAGATACTGCGCATGTACCCGCGCCTCATGGCAACGAAGGATAAACCCGTCCGTTCCCTTGCTGATATCCGCCAGGCCGCCACAGGCGCGCAGGCGTTGGCTCTCCAGCGCCGCTACGATCTTGTTGGCGTTCTTGATCGGCATGGCGTGCCGATTGCGCATCCAGGAGGAGTTGTAAAAGCGCATGAAGACCTGCCGGTTGTTGGCATCCATCTTGACCCAGGCGGCGCACACCGCCGGGTGGATCGCCGCCAGATAGCTGCAGATATGCTCCCGGGCAAAACGCGCGCGATCGAGGCTTTCCGCCAGATCGCGGTAACAATCGCGCCTTTCCCCCAGCGCCGAGAGCACCGTCAACCGCTCCGGCCCCGGATAGTGGCGCGCCAGCGCGGCGTTGATCGCATGCACCAGCTGATGCGCGTCAATGAAATCGCGGCCGGCGACAAAGCGCCGCACCCCCTCCACAAACGCCTCCGGCGGCGGACGCATCAGCGCCGGCTGCACGCTGGGGAACAGGCCCGAGCGCGACAGGGCGCAGATGTCGGTCGCCCCCAGGCGCTCCATCAGCTCAACGATGGCGTCAATCGCCGTCAGGCTGCAGCCGATCACGCCGATGCTCGAATAAGGGTTGATCGGCGGCAGATCCTGGTGGGCCTGATAAGCGATCACCCCATCCACCGGATAGAGACATTCCGGCGGGTTGTGCCCCGAACATAGCACCAGCGCGTTCATCTGTTCGGCACCGCCACAGGTGGTGGTCAGCCGGTAGCCGGCCTCCAGCGGCGCGATGGTATTCACTTCGGCGGTCATGAAATTCAGCGCTACGTTGCTGTCCGCCGCCATATAAATCGTCATGTCGCGAATAAAATCGAGATATTCCCGATACAGCCAGCGCGGCGGATAACGATCCTGGCAAAATTGCGGGAAATGCATGGCGATCCAATCGACGAAGTGCGCATCGTCGAAAATATCCGCCGACATATTTTCCGGCGTCATATTTAATATATGGCTGTCAAAATCGCTGCTGTATGCCATACCGCCCTTGAAGCCCTGCTTGTCGAACACCGTCAGGGAAAGCGGCCTTTTGCAATGATTAACCGACTTATTTTTTATAAAGTTATACGCAAAAGCGATCCCGGCGGCTCCGCCGCCAACCACACCGAACTTATACATGAAATATCACCTTATAGTCATTGAACTGCGCTAAGAACTATTGCTTCAGGTGTTGGAATAAAAAGACGCTTTATTCCTTATTAACTTCTTGTATTGCGAGAACGAAAATCTTCGTCCCACCCCGGTGTGAAAACTTGCACGGGCTATATGACCGATAAAATAGCGGCGCCCCGAACAAGCGTTATTTTTCTGCTCCGATAGTAGGGCGACGGCCGTTGGCTTGCTTTATATGAAGGGCCAACTATCATTGCGTTTCGGCCAATCTGCCCGCCAAAGGGAACACATGCGCAACGTCCGCATTGATGACATCGACCACGTAACGCGCGCGGTGATCGCCATCGGCACCGATTATCCGCCGGGGCACCTGCTGCCGATGCACAGCCACCGGCGCGCGCAGTTGTTGTACGGCGCCACCGGCGTCATGCACGTTTTCACGCAGCAAGGCAATTGGGTCGTCCCGCCGCAGCACGCGGTGTGGCTGCCGCCGCAGATGCCGCACGCGGTGAGGATGGTCGGCGTCACCACCCGCAGCCTGTACCTCGAACCCGGCGCGTTGCCCGCCGAACAGCCGCAAGTGTGCCAGGTGGTCAGCGTCACTCCGCTGATGCGCCAGCTGTTGATGGCGGCGGTGGATATGCCGCTGGAGTATGAACAAGAAGGGCGCGACGGAGCGCTGGCGACGCTGTTGCTGCATGAGCTGGCTCGGCTGCAGCCCTTGCCCCTGCACATTCCGCTGCCCGCCGATCCCCGGCTGGGCGAGCTGTGCCGCGCCTTTTTGCAGCACCCCGATGCCCACGACTCCGCGCAGCGGTGGGCCCCTCGTCTGTACATGAGCATTCGCACCTTCAGCCGCTTCTTTCGCGCGCAGACCGGCCTACCGTTTTCGCAATGGCGCCAGCGCGCCTGCGTGGTGCTGGCGTTGGCGCTGCTGGCCGAAGGGCGCAGCGTAACGCAGGTGGCGATGGAGATGGGATATGACAGCAGCGCGGCGTTTTCAACCATGTTTCGCCGCGTGCTGGGGCAGGCGCCCTCCTCCTATCAGACGGAAGACGGGCGCGACGGTTGACGGGTTAGCGGAATTTCTTGTGGTTGGCGTCGCGGGTTTGCTTGAAGCCCTGCGCCAGCTGCTTCGCTTCGGCGACTTTGCCCTGGTTAGCCAGCGCCAGCGCCTGATCGATCTGGCCGATCAGGGTATCCAGCCCGTGACGAAAATCTTTCATCTCCGGGCTGTCGGCGGCTTTGTCTTCCAGCTTCGGCGGGGTGCCCTGTTTGGCGTCCTGCGCAGCGGCGTGCATGTTTTGCAGGCTCTGTTTGAGGGTGGCGGCGGAATCGGTATTCAGCACCGTTTTGTAGTTTTCCGCCAGGGTGTCCATATCGTCGCCCAGATCGGCGGCGACCGCCAGCGAGCTGGCCGCCAGCAGCGTCAACGCCGCCAGCGCTTTCAGGGTATTCTGCATGTTTGCTCACCTTCCAGTTATTGTTTTAATTAACCCACCGTTACCATAGGCAAGGCCGGGAAAAACCGAAACCGGAGATTTGTAAGCAAGGTTGAGACTGGATAACGCGCGACCGGCGGGCGCCGGCCGCGCCGCGGATCACTGACCGGCGATCTTCATTTCCGGCAGCAGCACCGAACCGCACTGGATATTGCTGCGGGTTTCGATATCGCTGCCGACGCTGACGATGTTGCGCAGCATGTCTTTCAGGTTTCCGGCGATGGTGATCTCGCTGACCGGATATTGGATCTCGCCGTTTTCCACCCAGAAACCGGCGGCGCCGCGCGAGTAATCGCCGGTGACGCCGCTGACGCCCTGGCCCATCAGCTCGGTGACCACCAGGCCGGTGCCAAGCTGTTTCAGCATGCCGGCGAAGTCGGCGCCCTGCCCGGCAATGCGCCAGTTATGGATGCCGCCGGCATGGCCGGTGCTGTGCAGGCCCAGCTTGCGCGCCGAGTAGCTGGTCATCAGCCAGGTTTGCAGCACGCCGTCCTTGACGATATCGCGCCGCTGGGTGCGCACGCCCTCGCTGTCGAACGGCGTCGACGCCAGCCCTTTCAGCAGGTGCGGATGCTCTTCGACGGTCAACCACGCCGGCAGGATCTGCTTGCCGAGCGAGTCCAGCAGGAAGGTCGATTTGCGGTAAACGCTGCTGCCGCTGATGGCGCCCACCAGATGACCGAACAGCCCGGTGGCCACCTCGGAGGCGAACAGCACCGGCGCCTTCATGGTCGACAGTTTGCGCGGCGCGAGACGCGCCAGCGTGCGGCGGGCGCACTCCTGCCCCACCCACTCGGGGCTTTGCAGATCGCCCATCGCACGGCCGATGGTGTAAGCGTAATCCCGCTCCATATCGCCGTCCTGCTCAGCAATGACGCAGCTGGACAGCGAGTGGCGGCTGGAACAGTAGCTTTGCAGCATGCCGTGGCTGTTGCCGAACACCTTGATGCCGTAGTGGCTGTTGAAGCTGCCGCCTTCGGTGTTGGTGATGCGCTTATCCGCCGCCAGCGAAGCCTGCTCGGCGCGCGCCGCCAGCTCGATGCCGCGCTCGGCGTCCAGCTCGATCGGGTGGAACAGATCGAGATCCGGCGCCTCGAACGCCAGCAGATCTTTCTCCGCCGGGCCGGCGCAAGGATCCTCAGAGGTGTAGCGCGCGATATCCAGCGCCGCCTGTACGGTGCGGGCGATGGCGTCCGGGCTGAGATCGGTGGAAGAGGCGCTGCCTTTGCGCTGGCGGTGATACACGGTGATGCCCAGCGCGCCATCGCTGTTGAACTCGACGTTTTCCACCTCGCCGAAGCGGGTGCTGACGCTGATGCCGGTCGATTTGGTGACCGCGACTTCCGCCGCGTCGGAACCGGCGCGGGCCAGCTCCAGCGCCTGAGAGACGGCCTGTTCCAGCGCCTTGCGCTGTTCTGCAACTTGAGTGACTACTTTCATCAATCTGCCATAATTAATCAGAAAATCGTTGAGAAAAGTGCCGGAGCGGCGTAGTTGTGCACGCGGAGCGGCGCGCAAAAATCCTGAGATCTCTGCCGTTGAGTCTAACAGGAACCGCGTTGAATTTCGCATAAAGCCGAACGGCAAAGCCGGGATAACATGCAAAAGCCGTGCATCACTCGACGATCAGTTTTACCGACTTGCCAATATTCGCCATCATGTTGACCAACGCATCCAGCGTGAACTTCTCGGTTTTCTGATTCACCACGTCGGACACGCGCGGCCGGGAAGTGTGCAGATAACGCGCCGCCTCCTCCTGGCGATAACCTTCTTCCTCAATCCACGCGCTGATCTCACCCATCAGCTGTTTTTTCAGTGCGATAAGCTGCGCAATTTCCGCATTGGACTGCGCTTGCAATTGCCGAGCCTCGTCGGCGGAAAATCCCAGATCCGCAAACACATTGCCGCCTGCGGGCGTAACGTGGCGCGAATCGATATCAATCGGCTTGGTCATGACCTTTACTCCGCTCATTAATGACCGCGTCATAACGCGCTTTGATTATCTGAATATCGTGGCGGCTGGTTTTCTCCGCCTTCTTCTGAAAGCTGTGCAAGACATAGATCGCTTCGCTGAACTTTGCCACATAGACCATCCTGAATGCCCCACCGATGGCATATAAACGGATTTCGATAACGCCGCTTCCGCAGTTGGCCATCGGCTTCCAATTACCGGGTTCCAGACCTCTTTGCACTTTACTCAGTTCAAATCCTGCCGCTTTTCGCGCATCGATTGGGAAGGCCAGCAAATCCTCTAGCGATGAGCCACGCCAATCAATGGCTTTCTCGATGCCATCATCCATGAATATCACCTCCTTTTGTATAAAATTTTATACAGACAGGGTGATAAAAACAACCGTGCAAATTCCCAAGACGGGCAGCCAGGCGCGATAATCCCCCAACGTGGCAGCTATACTCAGTTTGCTCAAGGCACGCAATTGGCGGGTTGCCGGACAACCTGTTAGGATTAGCCTCTTTTTAACGGAGCCTACCATGAACAAACAGCCTGAAGACTGGCTCGACGATGTCCCGGAGAATGAAAACGAGGACGATGACGAGATTATCTGGGTCAGTAAAAGTGAGATTAAACGTGATGCCGAAGCGCTGAAAGACCTGGGGGCCGAAATGGTCGATCTGGGCAAAAACGCGCTGGATCGCATCCCGTTGGACGAAGATTTGCGCGCCGCCATCGAGCTGGCGCAGAAGATCAAGAAAGAGGGTCGTCGCCGTCAGCTGCAGCTGATCGGTAAGATGCTGCGCGCCCGCGATATCGAGCCGATCCAGACCGCACTCGACAAGCTGAAAAACCGCCACAACCAGCAGGTTTCGCTGTTCCACAAGCTGGAAGCGCTGCGCGACCGTCTGGTGGAAGAAGGCGATGACGTGATTCCGTCGATCCTGGATCTGTATCCGGCCGCCGATCGCCAACAGCTGCGTTCACTGGTGCGCAACGCGCAGAAAGAGAAGGCCGCCAACAAGCCGCCTAAGGCTTACCGCCAGATCTTCCAATACCTGCGCGAGCTGGCCGAAGCGGCCGACTAAGCGCCGCCGCCATCCCGGGATGAACCCGTTTCATCCCCGGTGATGGGCCGGTTCGCCGCTGCTTTCGCGGATATTGAAACGCAGGCTGCCTTCCAGCTCTTCTTCCGCCTCTTCAAACAGCAGAATGATCGCGCCGAAACGACGCTTGCTGCGGGCATTCAGGTGAGTGAACTCGATTTCCACCGGCAGGCCGATATCGCCGGTCACCACGTCCCACAGCGCGTCGAGGTTGGCGCCAAACCCCTCGTCCAGCGCAAACTTGTGCGCGAAATCGCGGTAGAAGGTCGGCACATCCTGGATCTGTTCGAAATCAAACTCTACTTTTGCCATCAAACTCACTCCACACGAATGAAGTTTTTGTAATGGTCGCGCGTGACGAAGATCAGACCGTCGCTCGAATACAGCAGGCGATCGGCGCCGCGCCGGCCACACTGATAATTGATGTCCGCTTCGCGCCAGACCCGGCCGCCGGCGCTCGGCAGTTGCCCTTCACGGTTAGAGAACCGATCGCCGCCGATCGCCTTGCCCGGCAATACCGCACAGAGGTTGCCTGAACGCGGATCCCAGCCCTGCTCGCGCGCCTGCTTCTTGGTGACGTAATAGCCCGGCAGCCGCTGATGCTGCTGCAGGTAACTCACCACCGTTTGCTGCTGCGTGAGCCGATCGATGCTCTGCTGCTGCCCCGCCGGCGCCACCGCTGCGTTGCCGTCGAACGCACGGTGCTCGTTGCCGCGCAGCGCGCTGAAGACGGCGATGACCACGGCGATGACAATCGCCAACAGAATCCGCTTGTTCATGACATTCCCTGAAATTATGCCGCCGAAGGCGCCACAGCGCCCCCAGGCTAGTTAGCTATATAGTCGACCTGGATGAAACTAAGATGACCGGCACGTCACATTTTCGCGGCGGTAAGAGTTTCATCCATTCATGACAATGATGCCACTTTCCAGCCGCTCTGGCACTCGGAGTCGCTCTGAAAACGGGCCGCCCCACATGAGACGGCCCGCCGTGCCAGGCGCTGCTTTCAGTATAGTCGGGGAAGGCGCCACACAACGCGGCGCAACAGGCGGGAACGCATCAATCGATCAAGGCGTGGCGATAGCGATGCAGCATGTCGGCCAGGCGCTTCACCGGCCCGGTGACGCTGAGCGGCGCCTGATTGTCTACCAATTTTTGCTGGTACTCGTTCATTTCACCCAGCAAGCGATCGTAGTAATAGGCGCGCTTGACGTCGTTTTTGGCCGAGACCACCCGATCGGCGGTGCTGCGGATCTGGCGGTGGAAAGCCGACAGCTCTTCGCTGACCGGAATCTCCGCCCGCTGCATGCGCTGGTGGGCGATGATCAGGTTCAGCGCCAGACGATATTTGGCGATGTCGTTCGGGAACATCATCAGCAGTTGGTTAAGCTGCTGATACAGCGCAGGCAGGTGGTTCTGCCGACGGCGCGCCGCCTTGGTGGTCAGCGCCGACACCGCGCTGCTGACGAACTGGTTGAGCAACGTGCGGCCGGTGCGTTCGCGCGAATTGTCGCGGATCAACAGCAGCACCATCAGCCCGACGCAGCTGCCGAGGAACTGGCCGAGCGCTCCGTCGAGAAACTGGGTGACGTTGAATTCCATCGGGTTGCTCAACACCAGAATGTTGATGGTCCCCGCCAGCAGCCCCAGCGAACCGAGCCGCCGCTTCTGCACCTCGATGCCGATGAAGAACGCCAGCAGGCCGAGGCTGAGACACAGCAGCAAAATGCTCTGCTGCGTCGCCGGCAGGATCACCATGAAGAACAGGGAGCCGACCGGGATCGCCGCCAGCATGCCCAGCACGAAATCCATCGCCACCATGCGCGGCGCCGGGGTGCGCATCGCCAGCGAGGTGATTACCGCAATGATCACCATAAAGCCGCTGCCGGACGTCCAGCCGGTCCACAGCCACAGCAGGCAGCCGAAGGCCGTGGCCACAAAGGTGCGCAGGCCGTTGATCATCGCATGATGCCCTTCCGCCGAGGTCGGCTTGACCACGGTTTCATTGCTCAACACGTCCTCTTCCACCGCGCTGATGCTGCCGTTGGTGTGTACGCCCTTCGACAGCAGCAGGTAGCGCGTTGCCGCGCCGACCCAGCCGGTGAGGGTCGGCAGCGTTTCTTCGGAGCGATGCGTGGTCAGCACCTGGCGCAACAGCTTCATGCGCCTGTGGATCTCCTGCGGGGTTTCCGCCGGCACCATCAGTTGCTCCCGCAGGCTCGCTTGCAGCGCATCCGGATGATTCACCAGGATCAGGTAGGTTTCGCAAGCCTGGGTAATCAGCGTCAGCGACAGGGTATGCAGCGCCTTCACCCGGCGATTGACCTTCTGCCAGCGCGAAGACTCCATCATCAGGTTGTTGCGCATGCCGTCCAGCGCCGTGGTGCTCTTCACCAGATTGCTCCAGGCGCGGTCGATGTCTTCTTTGTCGGCGTTGCTGATGCACATCTGCATCAGGCGATATTGATCCACCAGCAGCTGATCCACCGCCCGATCGATGTCCTGCTTGATCGAACGCGGCGAGAACAGCAGATCCGCCAATACGGCGCTGACGATGCCCAGCACGATCTCGCTGCAACGCTCGATGGCGAACTGCGGCGCTTCCAGCAGATGGGCCTCGCTGGTGGCGACCGTCACGATGATGATCAGCGCGGTATAGCCGGCCAGGCCCCAGGCGTAGGAGTTCTCGACCTTGATCAGTGAAGAGAGCCAGGTGCAGAAACCGGCCCAGATGCAGCACAGCAGCAGCATCACCACCGGCGCGCGGGCGGTGGTGATGATAATGATCAGGCCGACAAAGCAGCCGATAAAGGTGCCGATGATGCGCAGCCAGCCGCGGTGGCGGATGGCGCCGGAGAAGGGTTCACCGCCGGCGGCAAAGGCCGGGCCGGCGGCGACGATGGCGGCGGTCATCGCCGACCAACGCGGGGTTTCCAGGTTGAGATGGAAGCCGACGAACAGCGCAAACACAATCGCGAAGCTGAGTTTGAAGGCAAACCTCAGCCGGATAAAGGTTGGGCTGTTCATTAGCCGAACTCACGCAGCCGGTGCATCAGGCGCACAAAGGGCGAGCCGCTGTCGGCATTGCGATCGTTCTTGCCGACGATCACCACGGTGGCGGTGGTGCCGGCCGGGTACGGATGCTGTTGGTCCTTGGCGTCCAGCAGGATCTTCACCGGCACGCGCTGCGCCAGGCGCACCCACTCCAGGTTGCTGTCGATCGAGGCCAATCCTTTGTTGTTCACCGTGCTGCTGCTGTTGTTCACCGCCGCCGCCACGCTGTCGACGGTGCCGTGCATGATGCGGTTGCTGCCGAGCGGGGTGATCTCCGCGCGATCGCCCTTATTCAGGCCGTTCAGCTTGGTTTCTTCCAGATAGGCCAGGATGTAGAAGGAGTCTTTCTTCACCAGCGCCACCGCCACCGAACCGCGGGTGATGTATTCGCCGGCGTGTACGTTGAGGTTGGTGATCCAGCCATCGGCCGGAGCGCGCACCGTGGTGCGTTCCAGATCCAGCTGCGCCAGCTCACGCGTCGCCACGGCCTTCGCCAGTTGGTGTTGCACGGTCTGCAGCGAGTTGTTCGACTGGTCGATTTCTTCCTGCGACATCGCCTGCACGCCCAGCTTCACGCGGCGGCCGGCCTCGCGCCGCTTTTCCGCCGCCAGCGTCCGATAGTAAGCGACGTCGGCACTGGCTTCCGCCAGCGCCTGCTCATAGCGCGGCCGATCGACCACGAACAGCACCTGCCCTTTCTTCACCAATTGGTTATCCACCACCGGCACATCGGTCAGCAGGCCGCTGACGTCCGGCGCGATCGCCACCACGTCGGCGGTAAACTTGGCGTCACGCGTCCACGGCGACTCGGTGTAAAACACCCAGGCCTTGAATACCGCGACGATGCCCAGCAGCACAAGAATCAAAGTGATCGCGATTCGGGTTATTTTTATCGAAAAATTTTTCACAGCGACCTCAAACAAAAAGACATGAAATCAGATAAAACAAGCAGCAATACAGCGCGGTGTTAAACAGCGCCGGATGCCAGACAAAATCGTAAATCCCCGTCGGCTGCAGCAGGCGGCGCATGAGGAAAAACAGCGCCAGCGACACCAGCAGCTCGAAAAACACCGGCGGAAACGACAGTCCGAAGATGACCATAACCGGAAGCAAACTCATCACTTTTTCCTTATTGTTCACTGCGCCGGGGAAAGACAGGTCTCGCCATTCACATTCTCTTTACATTTTAGCGTGCGCGCGCCACAAATCTTGACCAGGCAGCTTGTCCAGGTCACGAACCCGAAAAAAGGTTAAACTTTGGGGCAGACATCCACGACAGGGATTGCGAGGGTGCCGGAGGAGCGGCAGGATTGCGTTGCCGATCGCTCTCGCACGTTGGTAAGGTCTATTCACCCGACCACGTTATATTAGCCTGCTTACTATCAAGGCATCAACAATCTGTGATCTAAATCACTTTTAAGCCAGAGTGAATAATGGAAAGATTAAAACGGATGTCGGTATTCGCCAAAGTGGTTGAGTTCGGGTCGTTTACCGCGGCCGCGCGCCAACTCGGCATGAGCGTTTCATCGATCAGCCAAACCGTCTCGAAACTGGAAAATGAGCTGCAGGTCAAGCTGTTGAACCGCAGCACGCGCAGCATCGGCCTGACCGAGGCCGGCAAAATCTACTATCAGGGCTGCCGACGCATGCTGCAGGAAGTCAGCGAAGTGCATGAGCAGCTGTACGCGTTTAACAATACCCCCGCCGGCACGCTGCGCATCGGCAGCTCATCCACCATGGCGCAAAACGTGCTGGCGAACATGACCGCCGAGATGATGAAAGAGTACCCTGGCCTGACGGTCAACCTGGTGACCGGCATTCCGGCGCCGGATCTGATCACCGACGGGCTGGATCTGGTGATCCGCACCGGCGCGCTGCAGGACTCCAGCCTGTTCTCCCGCCGCCTGGGGCAGATGCCGATGGTGGTGTGCGCCGCCAAAAGCTACCTCAGCCAGCACGGCACGCCGCAGAAGCCGAGCGACATGGTCAACTTTTCCTGGCTGGAGTACAGCGTGCGGCCCGACAGCGAATTTGAACTGATGTCGCCGGAGGGCATCACCACGCGCATTTCCCCGCAGGGGCGCTTCGTCACCAACGACTCCTCCACCATGATCCGTTGGCTGAAAAACGGCGCCGGCATCGCCTACGCCCCGCTGATGTGGGTGATCGAAGAGATCAAGCGCGGCGAGATCGAGATCCTGTTCAAAAGCTACCATTCGGATCCGCGGCCGATCTACGCGCTCTATACCGAGAAGGACAAACTGCCGCTGAAGGTACAGGTGTGCATCAACTACCTAACCGACTATTTCGAACGCGTGGCGGCGGTCTATCAGGGCTATCGCTGAGCGGCGCTCAAATAGCGGTGCGCCAGCGCGCCCAGCAGCATCAGCGCCAGCATGCCGAGGCCCCATAGCAGCCAGACGGCGTAGCCCGCCCAGTTCAGCAGCAGAGGAAAATAGCTCGCCAGCCCGCTGCCCAGCTGTTTCAGCCACGGCAGCCAGGCGTCCAGCACCGCCTGCGGCACCAGGCTCAGCGCGCCGTTCACTGGCAGCGATGCGCCGCCGGCCGCTTCCGCCAACGCCGGGAGCCAGGCCAGCACGCCGGCTACGCCCCAGGCCAGCAGCGTCCATAGCGCCATGGCGCCCAGCAGCAGCGCTAGCGTCCAACCGCCCCGGTTCACGGCACACCGCCGCCGCACTGAGGGCAAAAGCGGCTGCCCGACGGCAGCGGCGCGGCGCACTGGCCGCAGGTGGCGCTCAGCGCGGCAAACGGCTGACCGCAGCGGTGGCAATAACGCGCGCCCGATTTATTCACCGCCTGGCATTCCGGACACTGCGGCCCCGGCTCGCCATGCTGGTTATAGCGGTTGCCATGATGCCCGCCGCCGTGGCCCGCGCGCTGATGACCGCGGTTAATACCGCCTTGCCCCAACAACCTTTTCAGTAAGCTCATCCCGCCTCTCCTCTGTGCATTGACGCTGACCCTCACTGTAAACCCTGGAGTAACCTCCAGGGTAAAGCCCGGCGAGCAGGCTTTACGTTTCATTACATCGTAAAAGTGGCAAGGCTTTGATGCCGCTAACAAAAGCACCATCGGCATTATCCCACGCCGCCACGCTGCGTTATGCTGCGGGAACCTCTCCCTGCATCAGGAATAACCATGAAAAAAATCATACTGGACTGTGACCCGGGGCATGACGACGCCATCGCCCTGCTGCTGGCCTGGGGCAATCCGCAGATCGACCTGCTGGCGGTCACCACCGTGGTGGGTAATCAGACGCTGGACAAAGTGACGCGCAACGCGCTGGCGGTGGCGCGCATCGCCAATATCACCGGCGTGCCCTTCGCCGCCGGCTGCCCGCGCCCGCTGGTGCGCAATATCGAAGTGGCGCCCGATATCCACGGCGATTCCGGCCTCGATGGCCCGGTGCTACCGGAACCCCACCTGCAGCTGGACTCGCGCCACGCGGTGGATCTGATCATCGATACGGTGATGGCCCACCCGCCCGGCAGCGTAACGCTGGTGCCGACCGGCGGCCTGACCAATATCGCCATGGCGGTGCGCAAAGAGCCGCGCATTGCCGAGCGGGTCAAGGAAGTGGTGCTGATGGGCGGCGGCTACCATGTGGGCAACTGGAGCGCGGTGGCGGAGTTCAATATCAAAATCGATCCCGAGGCGGCGCACATCGTGTTTAACGAAAAATGGCCGCTGACCATGGTCGGGCTGGATCTTACCCACCAGGCTTTGGCCACGCCGGCAGTCTGCGCGCGTATCGCCGCCCTCGGCACCCGGCCGGCCGCCTTCGTCGGCGAACTGCTGGCATTCTTTGGCCGTATGTACCAACAGGCGCAGGGCTTCAGCGCCCCGCCGGTACACGATCCTTGCGCCGTCGCCTACGTGATCGATCCGAGCGTGATGACGGTGCGCAAAGCGCCGGTGGATATCGAACTCACCGGCACCCTAACGTTGGGCATGACGGTCGCGGATTTCCGCGCGCCGCCGCCGCCGGACTGCCACACTCAGGTGGCGGTCAAACTGGATCAGGATAAATTCTGGGATCTGGTGGTGGATGCGCTGGAACGGATTGGCGAAGTGGAGTGAGGTCTGTGAAGCGTGGATTAACGCGCTTTTACAGGCGCGTTAATCCGTCTTGCGGCACGGCAACAGGGATAGGGGGATCATCACCCCTTTATTTCCACAGTAACAGAACAATCTTAATAAAATGGAGTTAAATAAAATTTAAAAACAACCAATAAAAAACAAGAAGAATCTTAATGAAAGTAAATACAGGTGCAATAAAGAAAATATAAAATAAAAATAAAAAACAGCGATAAATAAAACCACGATCGCCGTGCCGTCATTGGCAACAACGATTTAACAAGAAAATGCTTATCTCATTGGCTACATCGCCTGTCGGCCCAAGCGTTCGTTGTCGCACACACGGCGTTTTACTACGTACAAAAAAATCTCAATATTTTGATTTAAATACAAAAATAAAATAAAAGATTAAAAATTGACTGGAGCAAGGTGAATTTGAGAAAATGACAACCCTGTTTTTTCAAACAAATAAAACACCCTTTGCAGGCAACTGAAATACGGCTTACCCCTTTTTATATAAACCGTCCCCGCGCTCACAGGGGAAAAACTTATTTATCGCTTCAACAGGAAGTCTTTTCAATTTCCATAAAAAATTTTAGGTATTGAAGCTTCAGCGAATTTAAACACCAGGATAAGGATAGGGAATCCTAATAATATGCATTCAATGATCGATATCGAAACATGGCAGGTTCACCATGACCGATAAAACCGCCATTAACGCACCGGCTATCGCCGTGCTGCCCCTGCTGCTGATCTGGATGGCGGCGATCCTGCCGTTCTATCACCCCAACATGGGCGGCGGCGGCCTGGCGCTGCCGCAAAACATTCTGGCCTGGAGCGCCATGGCGCTGACCACGCTGATCGTGACCTTCACCGTTTGCCTTGGCCGTACCCGTCTTTCGCTTACCCCCACGGCACGCCTGTTGCTGCTCGGCATCGCCGTATTGGCGCTGCCGCTGCTGTATACCCGCGCCGAGTGGCGCGAAGACGCCCTGTGGCGCTGCGCCGGTTTGCTCGGTGGCTGGCTGTTCTATGTCGCTTGCCTGCAGCTGCGCCTCACCACCCGGCAACGCGATCTGTTGCTGTACGGCCTGCTGTTCGCCGTAAGCGTTCAGGCATTGCTGGCGGCGCTGCAGCTGTTCGCCCCCGCGCTGGCCTGGGTGGCCCCCAATGGCCGCCGGGTCTACGGCGTCTTTCAGCAACCGAACGTGCTGGGCAGCTTTATCGCCACCGGGCTGGCTTTGGCGCTCTGGCTACTGCTTGCCCCCCTCTCCACGCCGACGCGGCGGCGGCAGCTCCCGCTGCTCGCCCTGCTGGCCGCTTTCTCCGCCCTGCTGGTGCTGATCCAGTCGCGCGCCGCCTGGCTGGGCGGCGCCCTGGCGGCGGCGCTGCTGCTGTGGCGTTTTGCCCGTCAGCGCCCAGGCGCAAGCCGCTGGGCCGGCGGCGCGCTGCTGTTGGGCGTGGCGGCCGGTCTCACGGTGCTGTTCACCGGTCTTGGCCTGGATAGCCGCGCCGGTCTGATCGGGCGGGAGCTTTCCAACAGCGCGCGCCTGACCATGCTGCATGACGTCGGCGCCATGATCCTGGCCAAACCGCTGCTGGGCTGGGGCTACGGCGGCTTTGAATACAGCTTCGCGCACTTCCGTCTGCAGGAAATGCCCTGGCGAGAAGTGCTGGAAGTCGCCGGGCATCCGCACAATGAAATCCTGCTGTGGTGGGTTGAGGGCGGCCTGCCGGCGCTGGCGGGGATCGTTATCGTCCTCGTCGCCGGCGCGCTGCTGCTGAAACGCGCCTGGCAACGGGATCGCGAACAGCCGGGCGGTGCACGCGTCGGGCTGTTTCTGGTGCTGTTGCCGATGCTGGTGCACACCCAGCTGGAATACCCTTTCTATCTGTCTGCGCCGCATTGGCTGGCGTTTCTGCTGCTGCTGGCGCTGCTGGACGGCCAAACCGGCGAGCCCCGCCCACTGCCGTTCGCCAAAGCCCTGAGCCTGCCGGTGGCGATGGCGGCAATCGGCATGTTGGTGATGGCGATCTTCGCCTGGCAAGGGCGCATGGCGCTCACCCAATCGGAACGCACCATGCTGGCCTCCATCGACAGCATCGAGCAGATGCCGCCGCCGGCCGCCTGGATCTACCGGGAGCGCAAAACCTTCGACGAGCAATCTCACGCGCTGCTGGTCTATAACCAAACGCGCGATGATGCCCTGCTGACCGGCTATCGGCAGTGGGCCAATGCCTATCTGCAGCGCCGTATCGACGCCAACGTCTATGCCACGCTGATCATGATTTTGCGTTATCAGGGCGCTCAGGCGGAAGCAGACACCCGCCAGCGGGAAGCCGCTTTCCTGTTTGCGCGGGATGCGCGGTTTAGGTAGGAAGAATAAGGTGAGAGCGCGTCGCTCTCACCTGCCGTCTTAAGATTAACGCGGCAAAATAGCGCACGTTTTATCCAGCAGCGATTCTACCGAGGCGCGGTTGCCGACGTCCCAGCCGCGCTTCGAGGCCAGCAAGATAAAACCCCGTTGGCCGGCAAACGTGGTCGGGACGACGGCCACGCCATACTCCGCCAGCTGCGGCGGCGACAGATGAAAATAATCCGCAAGATCCTTAATCGGGTAGATGCCCATCGCGGTCGGCTGCATCACGCGGCGGGCATAGTAGGTGTGGCGCAACAGCTTATCCGGCAAGGGGCGCCATTGTTCCTGTATGTAGGGGCGTTCCGCCTGCAGCTGGCGCCGCACATCCTCGCGCAGACAGGTCAGGTGAATGTGCAATTGGTTCTGGCTGCGGCCGTAAGCGGAGTTGATCGCCATGCCCAGCCTGTCGTCCGGCACCGGCCCGCCATACTCGGCGGCCAGCCGGTAACGCATCAGCCATGCATAGCCAAAATAGTCCGTTCGTTCTCCGGCCAGCAGCAGCGGGCTTTCAATGCCGGAAAGCGGTGCCGTCGGCACCAGAATGAAATGATAGGGATAACGCGGGTTTTGCAGCACGCTAAAGCCCTGCGCTTTACCCTGCGGCATATAGATCTGCTCACACGGGGCCGGATCGCGCTTTTGCTGATAGTTGGCCATGCAGAGCTTATCGACCACGCCCCACAGCGCATCGGAACGGGCGCAGCCCGTCAGGGACAGAACGCCCAGCAACAACAGCCAACGCCGGGCGGAGAAAGCCCAACGCGCCATCCTCGTATTGTTCCGTTTTTTCGCCACGTCAATTTCATTCCATCACTGGGCGCAGGCACGCCTGCAAGGGCCGCAACATGGGGAATGGATAAAGGAGCCAACGCGTGGCTCCTTGAGGAAAGATTACGCCGTGCCGCCGACGGTCAGCGTATCCAGTTTCAGCGTCGGTTGGCCGACGCCCACCGGCACGCTCTGGCCTTCCTTGCCGCACACGCCCACGCCTTTATCGAGCGCCAGATCGTTGCCGACCATCGAGATCTGCTGCATCGCCTCGATGCCGGAGCCGATCAGCGTCGCCCCCTTCACCGGTTTGGTGATGCGGCCCTTCTCGATCAGGTAGGCTTCGGTGGTGGAGAACACGAACTTGCCGGAGGTGATGTCCACCTGGCCGCCGCCAAAGTTCGGCGCGTACAGGCCGTATTCGACGCTGGCGATGATCTCTTCCGGCGTCGATTGGCCCGCCAGCATGTAGGTATTGGTCATGCGCGGCATCGGCAGATGCGCGTAAGACTCGCGGCGGCCGTTGCCGGTCGGCGCGACGCCCATCAACCGCGCGTTGAGTTTGTCCTGCATGTAGCCTTTCAGCACGCCGTTTTCGATCAGCACGTTGTACTGGCCCGGTACACCTTCGTCGTCGATCGCCAGCGAGCCGCGGCGCCCTTGCAGGGTGCCGTCATCCACCACGGTGCACAGCTCGGAAGCCACCAGTTCGCCCATATGGCCGCTGAACACCGAGGTGCCGCGCCGGTTGAAATCGCCTTCCAGGCCGTGCCCCACCGCCTCGTGCAGCAGCACCCCCGGCCAGCCGGCTCCCAGCACCACCGGCATATTGCCGGCCGGCGCCGCCACCGCGCCGAGATTGACCAGCGCCATGCGCACCGCTTCTTTGGCATAGGCATCGGCGCGCACGTCGCCGTCGACGGTTTCCAGGAAATAGTCGTAACCGAAACGGCCGCCGCCGCCGCTGGAGCCGCGCTCACGCTTGCCGTCCTGCTCCACCAGCACGCTGACGGAGAGCCGCACCAGCGGGCGAACGTCCGCCGCCAGCGTGCCGTCGGTGGCGGCCACCAACACCTGCTCGTAAACGCCGGTGATGCTGGCGTTCACTTCCTGCACCCGCGCATCGGCGGCACGCGCCACTTTATCGACGCGGTGCAACAGGGCGATTTTCTCTTCGCGCGGCAGGCTTTGCAGCGGATCGAGCAGCGGGTACAGCGCCCGGTAACCGATTTCGCCCAGGGTGTGCGCCCGCCCGTCGCCCTGCTCGCGCACGATGCTGCGCGCCGCCTGTGCGCTCTGCTGCAGCGCATTCAGGGTGATCTGATCGGCATAGGCGAAACCGGTTTTCTCGCCGCTGACGGCGCGCACGCCGACGCCCTGGTCGATATTGTAAGAGCCATCCTTGATGATGCCGTCCTCGATCACCCAGGCTTCGTGATAGCTGGACTGGAAATAGAGATCGGCGTAGTCGATACGGCGTTCTGCCAGTTGACCCAGTACCGAGTACAGGTCTTGATGACTCAGCTTGTTGGTAGCGAGTAACTGCTCACTGACAAACGTCAGGCTCATAATGGTTTCACTCTTGATTGGAGGATAACGTGTCAGACGGCGCCGTCAGCGACGTCTGGAATCGATTGTGCTGCAGCACCGGCATCTGTTGCCGCAGGGGCTGCAGGCTTGTGGTGTCCACGCGCACCTTCAGCGCCGCTACGGCGTCCGGGTTCTCGGCCAGCACCTTGCCCCAGCCGTCGACAGCCAGCGTGTGGCCCCAGGTGCGGCGGGTCGGCCCGTGGCGCCCCACCTGCGCCGGCGCCAGGATCATGCACTGGTTTTCGATCGCCCGGGCGCGCAGCAGGATTTCCCAATGCGCCTCGCCGGTGACCCGGGTAAAGGCCGCCGGCACCGAAATCAGTTCAGCGCCCTGCGCCCGCAGCGCCTGGAACAGCGCGGGGAAGCGCAGATCGTAGCATATGGTCATGCCCAAACGCCCGACCGGCGTATCCACCACCGTCAGATGCTGCCCGTGCTGGTAGGTATCCGACTCGCGGTAGTGGGCGTGGGCGTCGTTGATGTCCACATCGAACATGTGCAGCTTGTCGTAGCGGGCGCGGATCTCGCCCTGATCGTCGAACAACAGGCTGCTGGTGGTGATAAGCTCCGGGTTTTCGCGGCTGATCAAGGGCATCGAGCCCACCAGCAACCACACGCCATAGCGGCGCGCCAGTTCGCGCACCGCGTTCTGCAGCGGGCCATCGCCCTGTTTTTCCGCCTGTTGGCGATAGGCTGCGGAGTTGGCGAACAGCAGCGCGTTCTCCGGCGTCATGACCAGTTTTACCCCGGCATTGAGCTGCTTGATCTGCTGTTCAATCTGGGCCAGGTTATCGCGCACCTGATCGCCACTGCACAACTGCAACAACGCAACGTTAGCATTCCTCATGACGCCTTATCCTCCTTTGCCTTACGAAGTACCTCATTGATCTTCGGCTGGTCGAGATCGCCGCTGATATGGTAACGAATCAGCGAAATCTTGCTCCACAGCGGCCCCAGCACCTGCGAGGCGGCGAACACCGCCGCGCCGACGATCGGGTTAACGACAAACGCCGTGGCCACGCCGACCGTCGCCGAAATCGCCGGCGCCACCACCGCTTCCATATCGATGCGGCGGCGCGCCAGATCGATCTGGCCACTCATGGCGATATCCGCCGCCAGGCCGTCGATCAATAGATTATCAGTATGCATTATGCCATCTTTCAGCCAGGCGGTGCTGCGGATGGAATCAAAGTAGAAGCCTTTGCCGAAGGTATCGCTGAAATCGAACTGCAGCTTGCGCAGCAAGGCGTCGAAGCTGACCAGTCGCAGCAGCTGGCCGGCGCGGCCGCCGCCCATGCTGTCGATCTCGCCCTTGCCCATTTTGACCTGCAACGCGCCGCTCAGCGTATTGACCTGCGGCTGCCACGGCGCGCCGCGCCAGTACAAATCGAAGTCCACGTCGTAAGGCGCGCCTTTCAGCGGGATGGTGATGCCGAAGAAGGCGGCGGTTTCATCGATCTTGCCGCCGAGCAGCTTGCCTTTCAGCGAGCTGCGCTCTTCCTGCGCGTTCTGCTTCCACAGGCCGGTGGCGCTCATGCGCCCTTTGCCGGTATCGACCAGGCCGTGATCCAGCGTCAGAGTATCGCCCCGATTGCTCAGATCCGCCTCGACCTTGCCGAGGTTCTGCCCCAGCACCCAGCA
The DNA here is from genome assembly GCF_052169175.1 of Serratia sp. CY31944. NCBI lineage: Bacteria > Pseudomonadati > Pseudomonadota > Gammaproteobacteria > Enterobacterales > Yersiniaceae > Serratia > Serratia sp. CY31944. Next base: position 31,333 of record NZ_JBJNLG010000018.1, on the reverse strand, counting down.
CGACTTGCAGCGCAGCATCAGCGAAGGCCAGTCGCGGAAGCTGACTTTCTCCGGCGGCGGTGGCGGCGAACCCGCCGCGCTTTTCGTCTCGGCGAACTGCGGGTTGTAGTACAGGTAGTTGATATCGGCGCGCCACGGCCCGCGATCGGCCACCCGCAGGCTGCCGTCCACTTCATCGCTCTTGGCGCTCACCACGGTGGCGCCCAGCTGTTTTTCGGCCGACAGCGTCAGCTTATGCCAGGCCTGGCCGCCCAACAGCAGCTGCGGCGTGGTCAGCGCCACGGTGGTGGGGAAGCTGAAACCGCCCACCTGACCGCTGCCGCCGCCCTGTTTCAGCGCCGGCGCCAGCAGCGCCAGCCATTGCTCGCCGTCCAGCGCCGGCAGGTTCAGCGTCATCGACTTGCCGGCCGGCAGCGGCGGCGTGCCGCCACCGTTGGTTTGCCAGGCGGCGCGCGCCAGATTCACCTGTTTTTTGTCGAAGTTCCATTCGCTGTTGAAGCGGTTCTGCTTGCCCGCACTGCCGGTCAACATGAAGCCGTTAAGACCGCCTTTGACCTTGACGCTCACCGGCAAGGCTTCGCCCGGCGCCTTGTCCAGCGGCGAAGGTAAGTGACTGCTCACTTTCCTTAGGTCTGCGTCAAGGCCGATATCGTAGCTGGCCGAGCCCTGATGCGGCAGCGTGATGGCCACCTGACTCTGCCAGGGCGCGCTGCCGTTGAGCGCATCGGCGGCCTCTTTCGGCAGGCCGGGGAACTTGCCCGGCTGCCAGTCGCCCTTCAGGCCGACGTTGACCTTGTAGTCACGCTCGCCTTCCTGGGTGGTGAAGTTGACCGCCACCGGCTGCCCGAACCAGGTAGCCGACAGCGGGTCGCTCTGCAGGTTGCCGTTGTCGAAGCGGAACTTGCCGCTGAGCTTTTGCAGTTCGCTGTCCAGCGGCTTGATCAGCAACGAATTGTTGTTCAGCGCCACTTCACCGGTGGCTCTGACCTGCTCGCCGTCCAGGGGAATATCGAGATGTAAGCGCCCACTGACATCACCGCCAATCTGCAGCTGATCCAGCGCCGCCCCCAGCGAATCGTGCAGCGGCGTCTGCATGAAGTAGTCGTGCACGTCGCTGCCCGCACCCGCGACTTCGGCGTCGATCAGCAGCCGCTCTTTCAGGTAATCCGGGATCACCGCGCTGATATTTTTGCCCGCCACCTTGCCCAGCCGGGTTTGCGGCGCATGCATCCACAATCCCTCGTTGGCGAAATCGAGGTCGATCGCCAAATCGGTCAGCGCCGGCCAGCCCGGTTGGAACTGGAAGGTGGCGTGCCGCAGCGGCACGAAGACTTCGAACTGCCCTTCGTTCTTACGGTACGGGAAGTGCTGCGGATCGCCGGAATAAATCAGCGTGGCGTTATCCACCTGGCCGCCCTGAATGGCGCCGCTCAGGTAGTCCACCAGATGCTTGCCCATCAGCGGTTCCGGGAAATAGCGCCAGGCCTCGGCGCCGTCATACAGGCGGATGCCCGCCAGGATATTCAGCCACGGATCGCCCTTGGCCGGCTGCTGATAACGGAAATCGCCGTTGACCCACAGCGACTTCGCCTTGACGTCCAACCCCTGGCTCGCCAGCTCCCAGCCTTGATCGTTGTAACGCCAGGTCAGCGCGCCGCGCGCGCTGCTGATTTCAAGCGGCGCACGGAACATATCGCCGTAAGGCAAGGTGCTGCCTGCCAGCCCCAGCGTCAGGCGGCCGTTCTCCACCCCGCCGCTCAACGCGCCGGAGAAGTGGTTGACGCCGGGCAGCAGTTCCCAACGCTGCCAGCTAACATCGCGCCACAGCGCCTGGAAACGGCTCTTTTCCGGCTGCTTCAGCGGGATGTCCAGCGCCAAGGCCTCCATCGTCCCCTGCGGCTGCAGATCGTTCCAGCGATCGAGCACGTCCGGGCTGAGGAACGAGAAGGTCGGCAGCAGCGCCGACAGGCGCTCCAGCTGAAGGTTAGTCGCGCGCACCCGCAGCTCTTCATTCTGCGCCGGCCCCATGAACTCGGTGTTTTCCGGCAGCCACAGGGCGGAAAGCGTGCCCTGCGGCCAGGCCTGGCCGTCGGTGCTCAACCGCAGCTGCGGCACGTCGAGCTGCCAACCGGTGCCCTGGCGGCGCAGCGACAGCGCCAGATTGTCCACGTCCAGCCGGTGCTGCGTGGCGCCGGTATCCCAGTTGGCCGCCCCCTGCTTGAGCAACGCATGGCCGCCGGCAATCTCGCCGTTCTGCACCTGCAGCCAGGCCGCCAGGCTGAAGTCGGCGCTTTCCAGCCCGGTGTTGGCGCGCAGCCAGCGGGTAAACCAGGGTTTCATGTCGATGTTATCGGCCTGCAGATAGACCGTGCCGGTGTCCAGCAAGCCCTGATTATCGCGCAGGTCCATACGCAGCTGCACCACGCCGTGCTGGCCGTTCAGCGTCGACAGGCTGATCTGCCCCTCGGCGCGATGGCGCTCGCGGCCGTTAAGCCAGGTCAGTTGGGGAATGTCGAATTCGGCGCGCGCGCCGGCAGGCGTCAGGAATGAGATACGGCTGTCGCGCAGATCGAAATGGTCGAGCTGGCGCAGCATCAGATCGCCGATTTTGCCCGGCTCAAGGCCTTCGCCCTGCCGGTCGCCGCCCAGCGTGGCGTTCAGATCGAGACGGAATTGATAGAAGGTCAGATCGCGGAACTGCCAGCGCCAGTGCAGCAGCGATTGCCACACGTCCAGCGCCAGCGTCACGCGTTCGATATGCACATCGCTTTTGGGCAGCGTGGCGCTCAGGTTGCGCACTTCAAGCTGTGGACCGAACGTTTCCCAGCTGCCCTGCAGGAAATCCATCTGCACGGGCACGCCGGACAGCTTCTCCACCTGCGCCAGCAGTTGGGGACGGTAGTCGTTCAGCTTCGGCAGCATCAGGCGCAGCCCGCTGATCAGCAGCGCCACAATCACGATTAGGGTGGCGCCTGTTGCTAACAGAATCCCAGGCAGTCGCCTCACGCAGTTCTCCTTGCTCCGCTGCCTGGCAACGGGAATATCTATGCACTGACGGGCCCGGCATGCCGGGCCCTTACGATGTCGGACGGGCTACATCATGACGACGTCGAACTGCTCCTGGCTGTACAACGGTTCGATCTGCACCTTCACCTGTTTGCCGACGAAGATCTCCACTTCGGCCAGCGCATGCGATTCTTCGCTCTTCAACGCTTCGCCGACCGCCGCGGAGGCGTACACCAGGAAGCGATCGGAATCGTAAGCATGGTGCACGCGCACAATCTCGCGCAGGATCTCGTAGCACACGGTTTCCACCGTTTTCACGGTGCCACGCCCATTGCAAGTAGGACAATCGTGACAGAGCACATGTTCAATGCTTTCACGCGTGCGTTTACGCGTCATTTCAACTAAGCCTAGCTGAGAGAAGCCGTTGATCGTGGTTTTTACCCGATCTTTACTCAACGCCTGCTCCAGCGAGTGCAGCACCCGGCGGCGGTGCTCTTCGTTGTTCATATCGATAAAGTCGATGATGATGATGCCGCCCAGGTTACGCAGCCGCAGCTGGCGCGCGATGGCCTGCGTCGCCTCGATGTTGGTATTGAAGATGGTTTCGTCGAGGTTGCGGTGGCCGACGAAGGCACCGGTGTTGATGTCAACGGTGGTCATCGCCTCGGTCTGATCGATGATCAGATAGCCGCCGGACTTCAGCTCCACCTTGCGCTCCAGCGCGCGCTGGATCTCGTTTTCCACATCGTACAAATCGAAAATCGGCTGGCTGCCGGTATAGAGCTCGAGCTTGTTGGTGATGTCCGGAATGTACTCGCCGGTAAACTCCACCAGCAGATCGTGCGTCAGCCGCGAATCGACGCGGATGCGATCCAACGCCGCGCCGGCGAAATCGCGCAGGATGCGCTGCGCCAGCGCCAGCTCGCCGTACAGTTTGTATTTGGTCTGGTTGCGCTTCTTGCGCTCCATCACCTTGGTCCACAGGCGTTTGAGGAACGCGGCGTCCTGCGCCAGCTCTTCCTCGCCGATGCCTTCCGCCGCGGTGCGGATGATAAAACCGCCCAGCTCGTCGCAGTGCGGCGCAACGATGGCTTTCAGGCGCTCGCGCTCGGCTTCGCTTTCAATGCGCTGCGAAACGCCGACGTGCGCCGCGCCCGGCATGAAGACCAGATAGCGCGAAGGCAGCGTGATGTCGGTGGTCAGGCGCGCGCCCTTGGTGCCGAGCGGATCTTTCACCACCTGCACCATCAGGTCTTGCCCCTGGCGCACCAGCTCGGCGATGTCGCGCACGTGGAAGTTTTTCCGCTCGTCGCCGGCGACGCATTCGGTATGCGGCATGATGTCGGAGGCGTGCAGGAAGGCGGCCTTGTCCAGGCCGATGTCGACGAACGCCGCCTGCATCCCCGGCAGGACGCGGCTGACGCGCCCTTTATAGATGTTGCCGACGATGCCGCGTTTGGATTCGCGTTCGATATGGATCTCTTGCAGAATGCCGCCATCGATATAGGCGACCCGCGTTTCAGACGGTGTGATATTAACCAGTAGCTCAGCTGTCATGCCTTCTCCTCAGAGCCGGTCGATAATGGCAGCGCCCATCAACCGGTTCTTACATCACGTAATGCGACAAAATTACTGAGCAGCTCATGTGTTTCGACCAGCGGCAGACCAACCACCGCGTGATAACTCCCGGTTATCGTTCTGACGAAACAACCACCCTTTCCTTGAATTCCATAGGCGCCCGCCTTATCCATCGGTTCGCCCGTAGCAATATAGTCGCGGATATCCTGTTGTGACAGGCTGCGGAACGTCACGTCGGTCACCACCAGCTGGCAGCGCACGTCGTGGCGATCGGCGATCGCCACCGCCGTCATCACCTGATGCTGCTTGCCGGACAGCGCCGCCAGCATGTCCGCCGCATGGGCTTCGTCGCGCGGCTTCTCCAGCACCCGGCCGTTGAGCACCACGATGGTGTCGGCGCCCAGCACCGGCCGATCTTCCTGCGCCAGCGCTACGCCGGCTTTGGCCTTGTCCTGCGCCAGGCGGCGCACATAGGCTTCGGCGGCTTCGCCTTCCCGGCGCTGCTCTTCGGTATGCGTCAGCAAAATGTCGAACGACACGCCGAGCAGGGTCAGCAGTTCACGTCGACGTGGGGAGCCGGAGGCCAGATAAAGCGAAGTCATTGAGATACCCTTACTGTACGGCGAACTGACGGCGGATTTTGCGCATCAACAGGAATAACCACGGCCACAAAATGCCGTTTACCACACTACTCCAGAACACCTCTGGGCGGAAAGAGACGTTGATCACTAAAAACTCAGCCCAGAACACCACCACGTCCATCGACAGCGACAGCAGCACGACGATCAGCGCCTGTTGCCACAGCGCCATATTGCGGAACAGTTGGAATTTGAACGCCACCAGATAGGCGATGATGCCCAGCGCCAGCGCGCGCACGCCCAGCGTAGAGCCGAGGATCAGATCCATGATCAGCCCCAGCACGAAGCCGGTGCCGACGTTGACCCGGTGCGGCAAGGCCATCACCCAGTAGATCAGGATCAGCACCAGCCAGGAAGGGCGGAACATGTAGATCTGCTCCGGCCACGGCATGATTTGCAGCACCAACGCCACCAGGAACGACAGCCAGATTATCCAGCGCCCGTGGCTGCGGTAGCTATTCATGGCACCACTCCCGCCGCGGCAGGCTGAGCTTGGGGCTGGACAGAGGCCGGAGCCGTGGTTTGCGGCGCCACCCCGGTGGCCGGAGCCGGCAGCTGCGGCCCGACGGAGCCGGCAGGCGGCAGCACCTGCGGCATCATCTGCATCAGGCGTTCATTGGCCACGCGGTGCACTTCGTCCGGCGGCAGCGGCATGTCGCCGTTGCGATCGGCGCCCCACAGCAGCAGCAGGTAGCGCAAGCGCTGCAAACCGGCGGTCGGCCGCGCCTGAATCACGGTGTAAGCGCGCTGGTTGTCGACCTTGACCGAGGAGACCACCGCCACCGGATAGCCTTCCGGGAAGCGGCCGCCGAGGCCGGAGGTGACCAGCACGTCGCCAACGCGGATATCGGTGTTGTTCGGCAGGTGCTCCAGCTGCAGATCGTCGGCGCAGCCGCTGCCCGCGGCGATCACCCGAATATCGTTGCGCAGCACCTGGATCGGCAGCGCGTGCGAGGCGTCGCAGATCAGCAGCACGCGGCTGGTGACTTTCGCCACCGCCACCACCTGGCCGACCACGCCCTTGTCGCTGATCACCGGCTGGCCTTCATAGACGCCATTGTCCGACCCTTTGTCGATCACCACCTGATCGCTGTAAGGATCGGAACCGGTGGAGATAACCTGGGTGACCATCTTGTGTTCGTCCTGGCGCAGCGGAGAACCCAGCAGCTCGCGTAAGCGGGCGTTTTCCTGCTTGAATTGGCCAAGAAGAAGAATATCGCTGTTTTTCAGCAGCAGTTCCTGCCGCAGAGCGCGGTTTTCCAGCTCCAGCTGTTGGCGGGTGGCCAGCGTTTCTGACACGCTGTCCAAAACTTTACGCGGCCCGTTGGCCAGAAAATAGAAAGGGCTGACTGCGGTGTCCATGTAGTTGCGTATCTTCACGAACGTGCCGAGCCGGCTGTCGGCAACGATCAGGCCAATGGCCGCGATCACCGCCAAAAAAAGTCGCAGTTGCAGGGAAGGCCCCCTGCTAAAAATCGGCTTCATAAATTATGCGAGTTCCTCGACAACAGAAAGAGGAACCGTACCTGATTTTCGCTGTGCGCATTCATCCGATACGATTCCTCCTTCCAGGGGCTGACTATTCTTCGCTGAACAAATCGCCGCCGTGCATGTCGATCATTTCCAACGCCTTGCCGCCGCCGCGCGCCACGCAGGTCAGCGGATCTTCCGCCACCACGACCGGGATGCCGGTTTCTTCCATCAGCAGGCGATCGAGGTTGCGCAGCAGCGCGCCGCCGCCGGTCAATACCATGCCGCGTTCGGAAATGTCGGAGGCCAATTCTGGCGGGCACTGCTCCAGCGCAACCATCACCGCGCTGACGATGCCGGTCAGCGGCTCTTGCAGGGCTTCGAGGATTTCATTGGAGTTCAGGGTAAAGCCGCGCGGTACGCCTTCGGCCAGGTTACGGCCGCGGACTTCGATTTCGCGCACTTCATCGCCCGGATAGGCAGAACCGATTTCGTGCTTGATGCGCTCGGCGGTCGCTTCGCCGATCAGCGAGCCGTAGTTGCGGCGCACATAATTGATGATGGCTTCATCGAAACGGTCGCCGCCGATGCGTACGGAAGAGGAGTACACCACGCCGTTCAGCGAGATCACCGCCACTTCAGTGGTACCGCCACCGATATCCACCACCATGGAACCGGTCGCTTCGGAGACCGGCAGACCAGCGCCGATCGCCGCCGCCATCGGCTCTTCAATCAGGAACACTTCACGCGCGCCGGCCCCTTGGGCGGACTCGCGGATAGCGCGGCGTTCAACCTGGGTCGCGCCGACCGGCACACAGACCAGCACGCGCGGGCTTGGGCGCATGAAACTGTTGCTGTGAACCTGTTTGATAAAGTGCTGCAGCATTTTTTCGGTCACGAAGAAATCGGCGATCACGCCGTCTTTCATCGGGCGAATAGCCGCGATGTTGCCGGGGGTGCGGCCCAGCATCTGTTTGGCGTCATGACCGACGGCCGCGACGCTCTTTGGGGAGCCGGCACGATCCTGACGAATGGCAACCACCGAAGGTTCATTCAGTACGATGCCTTGCCCTTTAACATAAATCAGGGTATTGGCGGTACCCAAGTCGATGGACAAGTCGTTGGAAAACATGCCACGAAATTTCTTAAACATAACGAAAGGATAATCCTGCAAGCTGGGGGCGGAAAATAAAATCCGCCTACTTTACCAACCACACGAAGCAGCGACAAGGCGCAAAAACGTTCTACTTCGGTGAAAAATAGTCTGTATTGTTTCTGCTCGAATGCACGGAAATTGGATGAGGCCTGAATTCCCTGAACAAAGGCTCAGTTTACCACCCTGTCAACGCACGAAACGGCGTAACACAGCTCATAAAATCTAACATATTCCCTGATTGCCGCCGATGGTAAGCACCTACCAACGCCAACCAGATAAAAGCTGACAAGAGCCTATCTCAAATAGGCGTCGTTGTCGCAGGCAGATTGGAGAAAACTCCAAAATGACGGGTGACATGGCCCAGATGGATCCGGCGCTCATTCTACGTCAATTTTTGTCCGGCAATCAGCTTAAACGCGATAACGACGTGAATATTTTTTACGCCCCGCGTCGATCGGTTCCGGCGGCGCGAAAAAGTCGCCCTGCCCGCCGTGGATCCCGCGCTCTTTCAGCGTCTGCCACTCGTTGCGCGTGCGTACGCCGGCGGCGAACACCTGCGCGCGCGTGCCCGCGCAGGCGCCGGTCAGGCTCTGCACGAACAGCTGGTTTTCGTCCCGCTTATCGATGCTCCGCACCAACCCCGGGTGGAGCTTGACGATCTCCACCTGCAGCGACTTGATATAGGACGTACTGACCACGGTTAAACCCGCTTTGGACACCGCGAGGCGGCAGCCCAGCCCTGACAACAGCCTCAGCACCGGACGCAAACGGTCGATATGTTGACACACATCTGCCTCCGCAAGTTCAATCAGAATTCGCCGACGTTGACTTTTTTCGCACTGCAGCAATGTATCGCGCAGCCAGCGCTGGAAAGAGCGCTGCAAAATCGAGTCCACGCACAGCGGAAACGCCAGCGTTTCCTCGGGCCACTGCGTCAACAAGGGAATGATGCGGCTCACCTGTTGGCGATCGTAACTTTCCGCCAGCCCGAGCTGCTGCACCAGCGGCATATATTCCGCCGGCAGCAATTCCTGGGTGCCGTCATAGATCCGGCTCATGATCTCGCGATGGTGCACCTCGCCCCCCACGGTCACCGCCGGTTTCTGATACAGCCGCGGGCCGCCGCGCGCCAGCACCTGTTCCAGCAGCGTGCGCCATTTGACGCTGCCGCGCCCCTTTTCCGGCACCTGGCTGTCGTACACATACCACCCGTTTTCGCCCTGCAGCGTAGCGTGGCGCGTCGCCTGCTCCGCATAATCGATCACCTGCTCGGTGGTTTGACCGCTGCGGTACGCCACGATGCCGATGTGCAGGAAGGCCTCGCGGTCGATCAGCGCTGTGGAAGGCAAGGCATCGATGGCGTTGACCAGCTGTGAGGCGATGCCGTCGGCCTCCTTCAGGGTTCGATGCGGCAACAACACGGTAAAATCGCTGTGGAAGTAGCGCGCCAGCAGCGCCGACGGATAGCGCATCACGAAGGTAGACAGCAGATTGACCAGCGAATACATCAGCTCCTGCACCGCCACGCTGCCGTGCGTCTCGCGCAGGGTCTCGAAATCGGGCAGCCGCACCATCATCACGATGCCGTGCGAGCCTTCGTCTTCCAGCTGAGTGGTCAACTGGTTATCGAAGAACAGGCGATTATTCAGCCCGGTTTTGGCGTCCTGCGCGGCAAAGGCGCGGATCAGCGTATCGACCCGGCTGCGCTCTTCCCGCGCTTCCGCCAGATCGGCCAGCAGGCGATCGAGCGCGCCGCTGACGTTGGCCGGCCACTCACGCACGTCGCCCTGCATGACGTTTTCGCGTTCGCCGTTCAGAATGCGCCGCGCGCGGCGTTCCAGACGATCTTCGCCGTCGGCCTGCTCACGCAGCCAGCGCAGGCTGAACAGCAAAACCACCACCATCACGACGATCGACAGCGTGACGGCGGCGGTGGATTGCAGCGTGCGCACATCGCTGGCGAAGGGATCGCGGTAGGTGATGCGCAGCGTGCTGCCCGGATGCTGCAACAGGGGACGCGAGACCTGACGATAGCCGTTCAGCGCATCCCAGTGCTCTTTTTCCTGCGTCGGTAATTGATAGTCGAGCAGTTGGCTGCTACCGGCCTCTATGCGAATCGACACGATGCCGAGCGTACGCATGACGATCGGCAACCATTTTTCCTGCTCCTGCGGCGGCTCGCTCAGCATGGCTTGATCGAGAGTGGTGACCAGCGAATCCAAGCGGCGCTCCTGGCGATCCTGGGTAACGTAAAAGAAGCTGTATGAGCATCCCATCAGCATCAAAAACATCGCCAGCGCGACCAACAGAGTGATCAATGCAGAGAGTTTGGTGGTAAATCGCATCCCTGTGCCTTGTCCGCTATGGTTAAGTGAGTGTTCACCCTTTAGCTAAAAGGGGCCGTCCAACCCTAACAAGCCTTGCCGAGGAATAAAACCTGCAAGCGCCATTTTTGTCCTTTATCAGGACTTGGGCCGCTTATTATGCATATAGTCAAATAACTGTGATTCAGCCATTGAATAGAAAAGTGTAAACGAGAGGAAGAGTGACATGCGTGCACTGTTATTGGAACAACAAGACGACCAAACTCTGGCTCATATCAAAGATATCGACAGCGATCGGTTGCCGGAAGGCGATGTCACCGTCGACATCAACTGGTCCAGCCTGAACTACAAGGACGCGCTGGCGATCACCGGCAAAGGCAAGATCGTGCGCAACTTCCCGATGGTGCCGGGCATCGACTTCGCCGGCATCGTGCGCCACAGCCGCGACGATCGCTTTAAAGAGGGGCAAAGCGTGGTGCTCACCGGCTGGGGCGTGGGCGAACACCACTGGGGCGGGTTGGCCGAGCAGGCGCGCGTCTCCGGTGAGTGGCTGGTGCCGCTGCCGAACGGCCTGGATGAGCGCAAGGCGATGATCATCGGCACCGCCGGCTTTACCGCCATGCTGTGCGTGATGGCGCTGGAGGAAGGCGGCGTGCACCCGGACGACGGCGATATCCTGGTCACCGGCGCCAGCGGCGGCGTGGGCAGCACCGCCATCGCCCTGCTGGCGGCGCTGGGTTACCGGGTGACCGCCATCAGCGGCCGCGACAGCAATACCGACTACCTGAAAGCGCTCGGCGCCAAAGAGGTGATGCCGCGCGATGCCTATATCGACATGCCGCGTCCACTGGAGAAACAGCTGTGGGCCGGCGCGGTGGACACCGTCGGCGACAAACTGTTGGCGCGGGTGCTGGCGCAGATGAACTATAACGGCACCGTCGCCGCCTGCGGCCTGGCGGGCGGTTATCAGCTGCCGACCACCGTGATGCCGTTCATTCTGCGCAACGTGCGCCTGCAGGGCGTGGATTCGGTGCATACGCCGCTGCATCGCCGCCAAACCGCCTGGGAACGGCTGGCCGGCATTCTGCCGGACAGCTTCTATCAGCAGGCCACGCACGAAATCTCCCTCGAGCAGGCGCCGGCCACCGCCGCCGCGCTGTTGAACAACCAAATCACCGGCCGCACCCTGGTGAAAATCCGCTGACCCTATCCCCCCGGCGACGGGGGGATCGCCCGCTTCTGCGAAATTTCATATTTTCCCGCGTCCCCTCGCTTCCGGCCGCCTTTAGCGCCATGCTTATTTCATGGAGACCCGTCAGCCGCTCGCAGGCGGCGGGAATCAGTCGCGGAGAACATAAGCATGAACAAACACCCCAAATTGACCGAGGCCGACGTCACGCCGGAGAGCGTATTCCACCAGCGGCGCAAGGTGCTGCAGGCGCTCGGCATCACCGCCGCTTCGCTGGCGCTGCCCACCGGCGCACAGGCGGACCTGCTGTCGTGGTTCAAGGGCAACGATCGCCCCAAGGCACCGCCGGGCAAAGCGCTGGAATTCAGCAAACCGGCCGCCTGGCAGGCGCAGTTGGCGATGACGCCGGAAGACAAGGTCACCGGCTACAACAACTTCTATGAGTTCGGCCTCGACAAGGCCGATCCGGCCGCCAACGCCGGCGGGCTGAAAACCGAAGGCTGGAAAGTGCGCATCGACGGCGAAGTGGCGAAGCCGATAACGCTGGATATCGACGATCTGATGAAGCGTTTCCCACTGGAACAGCGCATTTACCGCATGCGCTGCGTCGAGGCCTGGTCGATGGTGGTGCCGTGGATCGGTTTCGAACTGGGCAAGCTGATCAAGCTGGCCGAACCGAACGGCAACGCGCGCTACGTGGCCTTCCAGACGCTGTACGATCCGGAGCAGATGCCCGGCCAGAAAGATCGCTTTATCGGCGGCGACCTGAAATACCCCTACGTCGAAGGGCTGCGGCTGGACGAGGCGATGCATCCGCTGGCGCTGCTGACCGTCGGCGTGTACGGCAAAACCCTGCCGCCGCAAAACGGCGCGCCGCTGCGGCTGATCACGCCGTGGAAATATGGCTTCAAAGGCATCAAATCGATCGTGCATATCCGTTTGGTGCGTGATCGGCCGCCGACCACCTGGAACCAATCCGCGCCGAACGAGTACGGTTTTTACGCCAACGTGAATCCGCACGTCGATCATCCGCGCTGGTCGCAGGCCACCGAGCGTTTCATCGGCTCCGGCGGCATTCTCGACGTCAAACGCCAGCCGACGCTGCTGTTCAACGGCTATGCCGACCAGGTGGCGTCGCTGTATCGCGGCATGGATCTGCGGGAGAATTTCTAAGTGCGACTGACGCCTGTTCATATCAAATGGCTGAAAGCCGCCCTGCATCTGGCGGCGTTTCTGCCCTTTCTCTGGCTGGTGCTGGCGGTGGATCAAGGCTGGTTCAGCGCCGATCCGTCCAAGGACATCCAGCATTTTACCGGCAGGATGACGCTGAAACTGCTGCTGGCCACGCTGGCTATCGCCCCGCTGGCGCGCTACGCCCGCCAGCCGCTGCTGATCCGCTGCCGCCGCCTGGTGGGGCTGTGGTGCTTTGCCTGGGGCACGCTGCACCTGATAAGCTACTCCACGCTGGAACTGGGGCTGAGCAACCTCGGCCTGCTGGGCAGCGAGCTGGTGAACCGCCCTTATCTGACGCTCGGCATCCTCACCTGGCTGATCCTGCTGGCGCTGGCGGCCACCTCAACGCTGTGGGCGATGCGCAAACTGGGCGCCAAATGGCAACTGTTGCACAACTTCGTCTATCTGGCGGCGATCCTCGCCCCTATCCACTACCTGTGGTCGGTCAAAACGTTTTCCCCCCAGCCGTTCATCTACGCGCTGCTGGCGGTGGCGCTGTTGGGCCTGCGTTACAAGAAATTCCGCGCCTGGTGGCGCTGAACTACGCGGCGGCGCGCGTTATTGGTACGGAAAAACGCGCGCCGCCGGCGGGAACTTTTTCTGTGTTCCAGCGCTCATATTCCTGTCACGGATCCCCGAGTTCGTCGATTTGGGGTTGAATATCTTCGCTGATAAGACCAGTATTTAGCTGCGAATTGCTACGATATCGTTATAATGCCCGACCTTGTTTCTGTTCTCAGGGTGAATTTGCCCCTTAACAGGTGACAAATCGATAACATCGGGTTATTTTCTACGATGATGGTTTTATTGCCGGAGATACCAGCACAATGGCGGATAAGTTTCACATTTTGCTTCTGAACGGCCCCAATCTCAATCTGCTGGGGACGCGTGAGCCGGAGAAGTACGGCAGCACGACGCTGACAGAGATTGTTAACGGATTGGAAAACCAGGCATCCGCATTGGATATTACCCTGAGCCATCTGCAGTCCAACGCCGAGCATCAGCTGATCGATCGCATCCATCAGGCGCGCGGCAACACCGATTTCATTCTGATAAATCCGGCGGCGTTCACGCACACCAGCGTGGCGCTGCGCGATGCGTTGCTGGCGGTGCAGATCCCGTTCATCGAGATCCACCTGTCCAACGTGCACGCCCGCGAACCTTTCCGCCATCACTCTTATCTCTCAGACGTAGCGGTAGGCGTGATTTGCGGCCTCGGCGCGGATGGCTACGCTTTCGCTTTACAGGCAGCGGTTAACCGTCTGTCGAAAACCCACTAATTGCTCCACAAAAAGAGTACGGAATCACACTCATGGATATTCGTAAAATCAAGAAACTGATCGAACTGGTTGAAGAATCAGGCATTTCTGAACTGGAAATCTCTGAAGGCGAAGAATCGGTTCGCATCAGCCGTGCCGCACCGGCGCAGGCTTATCCCGTCATGCAGCAGGCCTACGCGATGCCGGCACAGCAGCAGCCAGCCCTGGCTAACGCCGTTGCCACCGCTCCTGCGGCAGAAACCCCTGCAGCACCGGCGGCCGTGAGTGGCCACGTCGTTCGTTCCCCAATGGTAGGCACCTTCTACCGCACCCCAAGCCCGGACGCGAAAGCCTTCGTTGAAGTGGGCCAGAAAGTGAACGCCGGCGATACCCTGTGCATCGTTGAAGCCATGAAAATGATGAACCAGATCGAAGCGGACAAGTCCGGCGTCGTGAAAGCCATCCTGGTGGAAAACGGCCAGCCGGTCGAATATGACGAGCCGCTGGTCGTCATCGAATAACGAGGCGCCCCCATGCTTGATAAAATTGTTATCGCCAACCGCGGCGAGATCGCGCTTCGCATCCTGCGTGCCTGTAAAGAACTGGGCATCAAGACCGTTGCGGTTCACTCCGCGGCCGACCGCGATCTGAAACACGTGCTGCTGGCCGACGAGACCGTCTGCATCGGTCCTGCGCCATCGGTAAAAAGCTACCTGAACATCCCGGCCATCATCTCGGCGGCGGAAATCACCGGCGCGGTGGCGATCCACCCAGGTTACGGCTTCCTGTCCGAGAACGCCGACTTCGCCGAGCAGGTTGAACGCTCCGGCTTCATCTTCATCGGCCCGAAAGCCGAGACCATCCGCCTGATGGGCGACAAGGTTTCCGCGATCAACGCCATGAAGAAAGCCGGCGTGCCGTGCGTACCTGGCTCCGACGGCCCGCTGACCGACGACATGGATAAAAACCGTGCCTTCGCCAAGCGCATCGGTTATCCGGTGATCATCAAGGCCTCCGGCGGCGGCGGCGGTCGCGGCATGCGCGTGGTGCGCAGCGACAAAGACCTTGAGCAGTCCATCAACATGACGAAAGCGGAAGCCAAAGCGGCTTTCAACAACGACATGGTGTACATGGAAAAATACCTGGAGAATCCGCGCCACATCGAGATTCAGGTATTGGCCGACGGCCAGGGCAACGCCATCTATCTGGCCGAGCGCGACTGCTCCATGCAGCGCCGCCACCAGAAAGTGGTCGAAGAAGCGCCGGCGCCGGGCATCACCAGCGAAATGCGCCGTTACATCGGCGAGCGCTGCTCGAAAGCCTGCGTGGAAATCGGCTACCGCGGCGCGGGCACCTTCGAGTTCCTGTATGAAAACGGCGAGTTCTATTTCATCGAAATGAACACCCGTATTCAGGTAGAGCACCCGGTTACCGAAATGATCACCGGCGTGGATCTGATCAAAGAGCAGCTGCGCATCGCTGCCGGTCAGCCGCTGTCGATCAAACAGGAAGAAGTGAAGATCCACGGCCACGCGGTAGAATGCCGCATCAACGCCGAAGATCCGAACACCTTCCTGCCGAGCCCGGGCAAGATCACCCGCTTCCACGCGCCAGGCGGTTTCGGCGTGCGTTGGGAATCTCATATCTACGCCGGTTATACCGTACCGCCGTACTATGACTCCATGATCGGCAAACTGATCACCTTCGGCGAAAACCGTGACGTGGCGATTGCCCGCATGAAAAACGCCCTGGCTGAACTGATCATCGACGGCATCAAAACCAACGTTGAGCTGCAGCAGAAGATCATGAACGACGAAAACTTCCAGCACGGTGGCACCAACATCCACTATCTGGAGAAGAAGCTGGGTCTGCAGGAAACCTAAGGCAGCACGCAGCATCGTCTGACGAAAGGCCGGTTAATCACCGGCCTTTTTCTTTGGCGTTGCCGCCAGTAACGGCTTGGCAAAACGCCGTCATGCCGTAAAATTCCCTACCTTTGATGAATCCATCACCGTAAACCTATGGGAGACACGGATGGACAAACGCTTTATTCAGGCGCACCGCGAAGCGCGCTGGGCGCTGGGGCTGACGCTGCTCTACCTGCTGGCCTGGGGGCTGGCGGCCTATCTGCCGGACAGCGCTATCGGCGTCACCGGCCTGCCGCACTGGTTCGAAATGGCCTGCCTGCTGGTGCCGCTGCTGTTCATCGGCCTGTGCTGGCTGATGGTGCGCACGGTGTTCCGCGACATTTCGCTGGAGGACAGCGATGCAAACTGAAGTGATCCTGCCGCTGGTCGCCTACCTGTTGCTGGTATTCGGCCTGTCGGTATACGCCTATCGCCGCCGTCAGAATGGAAATTTCCTCAGCGAATATTTCCTCGGCAACCGCTCGATGGGCGGCTTTGTGCTGGCGATGACCCTGACCGCCACCTACATCAGCGCCAGTTCGTTTATCGGCGGCCCCGGCGCCGCCTACAAATACGGCCTGGGCTGGGTGCTGCTGGCGATGATCCAGCTGCCGGCGGTGTGGCTGTCGCTCGGCGTGCTGGGCAAGAAATTCGCCATCCTGGCGCGGCGCTACAACGCTATCACCCTCAATGACATGCTGTATGGCCGCTACCAAAGCCGCCTGCTGGTGTGGCTGGCCAGCCTCAGCCTGCTGGTGGCGTTCCTCGGTGCCATGACGGTGCAGTTTATCGGCGGCGCACGCCTGCTGGAAACCGCCGCCGGCATTCCTTACGACACCGGCCTGCTGATCTTCGGCATCAGCATCGCGCTGTACACCGCCTTCGGCGGCTTCCGCGCCAGCGTGCTGAACGACGCCATGCAGGGGCTGGTGATGCTGCTCGGCACCGTGCTGCTGCTGGTGGCGGTGATCCATGCCGCCGGCGGACTGGACAGCGCAGTCAGCAAACTGCAGCAGATCGATCCGGCGCTGGTGTCGCCGCAGGGCGGCGATCAGATCCTCAGCCTGCCGTTTATGGCGTCGTTCTGGATCCTGGTGTGCTTCGGGGTGATCGGCCTGCCGCACACCGCCGTGCGCTGTATCTCCTACAAGGACAGCAAGGCGGTGCACCGCGGCATTCTGCTCGGCACCGTGGTGGTGGCGGTGCTGATGTTCGGCATGCACCTGGCCGGCGCGCTCGGCCGCGCGGTGTTGCCGGATCTCAAGATCCCCGATCAGGTGATCCCGACGCTGATGATCACCGTGCTGCCGCCGTACGCCGCCGGGATTTTCTTGGCGGCGCCGATGGCGGCGATCATGTCGACCATCAACGCCCAACTGCTGCAATCCTCCGCCACCATCATCAAGGATCTCTACCTTGGCGTACGCCCACAGCAGATCCACAACGAGCGGCTGATCAAGCGCTTCTCCAGCCTGACCACGCTGATCCTCGGTCTGTTGGTGCTGCTGGCAGCCTGGCGGCCGCCGGAGATGATCATCTGGCTCAACCTGCTGGCTTTCGGCGGGTTGGAGGCGGTGTTCCTGTGGCCGCTGGTGCTGGGCCTGTACTGGGAACGCGCCAATGCTCAGGGAGCGCTTAGCTCAATGGTGTCGGGTGCGGTATGCTATACGCTATTGGCCAGCTTCAACCTGCAGCCGGCGGGGCTGCACCCTATCGTGCCTTCGCTGTTGCTCAGCCTGTTGGCGTTTTATCTCGGTAACGTCGTCGGCGAAAAGCGCCGGACGGCGTCATCATTACCCTCTTGAAGAGAATTGCTATGCCTTGGATCCAACTCAAACTGAACACCACCGGCAGCCAGGCGGAAGACCTGAGCGACGCGCTGGTGGAAAGCGGCGCCGTATCGGTGACCTTCCAGGACACCCACGACAACCCGGTGTTCGAACCCTTGCCGGGTGAAACCCTGCTGTGGGGCGATACCGACGTGATCGGCCTGTACGACGCGGAAACCGATATGGCCGAGGTGGTGGCGATGCTGGAACAGCACCCGCTGCTGGGCGCCGGTTTCCGCCACAAGATAGAGCAGCTGGAAGATAAGGACTGGGAGCGCGAATGGATGGACAACTTCCACCCGATGCGCTTCGGCGAGCGTTTGTGGATCTGCCCGAGCTGGCGCGACGTGCCGGATCCCGACGCGGTCAACGTGATGCTCGATCCGGGCCTGGCGTTCGGCACCGGCACCCACCCGACCACGGCGCTGTGTCTGCAGTGGCTGGACGGCCTCGATCTGGCCGGCAAAACCGTCATCGACTTCGGTTGCGGTTCCGGCATCCTGGCGATCGCCGCGCTGAAGCTGGGTGCGGCGCGCGCTATCGGCATCGACATCGATCCCCAGGCCATTCAGGCCAGCCGCGACAACGCGCAGCGTAACGGCGTTTCAGAGCGTCTGGAGCTGTATCTGCCGAAAGACCAGCCGGCGGACCTGCTGGCGGACGTGGTGGTCGCCAACATCCTCGCCGGCCCGCTGCGCGAGCTGGCGCCGCTGATCGGTTGCCTGCCGAAGGCCGGCGGCCATCTGGGGCTGTCCGGCGTGCTGGCCAGCCAGGCGAGCAGCGTTGCGCAAGCCTACGAAGAGAAGTTCACGCTCGACCCGGTCGCCGAGCATGAAGAGTGGTGCCGCATCACCGGCCGCCGCAAGTAAGCGTCACGGTCTATTGCTCCCTCATCCACCGGCCCTGCGCCGGTGGATTTTTTTTGCCTGGCGATCGGCCCGCGGGCGAGACAAAATTTTATGCAATTTTTCGCCGTTCAACGACGGATCGCCCTGACAATGCGCCTTCCAGGCAGGCTATCCCGGCAAAAAACGCGGGTGAATGCAGATAATATTCTGCGCAAAGGCGAATATTTTACCGCACACAAAATAAGCACTTTTCGTCAACTCGTTGTAAAATATATACAATATTTTTATGAATCACTGCGCAGCGCATTTTTTGCCCTAATATCGCGCCAATTGGTTAAAGTTTGGCCTTTCATCTCGGCGCAAAAATGCGTAATATACGCGCCCTTGCGGACACAGTATGGTCACTCTTTGTCTATGCGCATTGGACACCACCAGCTTACTAATTGCCTGATTGCGGCCCCGATGGCCGGTATTACAGATCGCCCGTTCAGAACCCTCTGTCATGCAATGGGTGCTGGGATGGCTGTATCCGAGATGCTCTCCTCCAACCCGGAGGTGTGGCGGACGGATAAGTCGCGTCTGCGTATGGTGCATAGCGATGAACCAGGGATCCGCTCCGTGCAGATTGCCGGATGCGATCCTGATGATATGGCCGCCGCCGCGCGTATCAACGTGGCCAGCGGCGCGCAGATCATCGACATCAATATGGGATGCCCGGCCAAAAAAGTGAACCGGAAGCTTGCCGGGTCCGCTTTGTTGCAGTACCCGGATCTGGTTAAACGGATCCTCCACGCGGTGGTTGACGCAGTGGATGTGCCGGTAACGCTGAAGATTCGCACCGGCTGGGCGCCAGAGCATCGTAACTGTGTAGAGATTGCCCAACTGGCCGAAGACTGTGGTATTCAGGCCCTGACGATTCACGGCCGAACCCGCGCCTGTCTGTTTAACGGCGACGCGGAATACGACAGCATTCGGGCAGTTAAGCAGAGTGTTTCCATTCCGATTATCGCGAATGGGGATATTACTGACCCGCATAAAGCCAGAGCAGTGCTCGACTACACCGGGGCCGATGCCCTGATGATAGGCCGCGCTGCTCAGGGGAGACCCTGGATCTTCCGGGAAATCCAGCATTATCTGGACACTGGGGAGTTGCTGCCGCCGCTGCCGCTTGGCGAGGTGAAGCGCTTGTTGATTGGGCACATTCGGGAATTGCACGGCTTCTATGGCCAAGGCAAGGGATTCCGGATTGCTCGTAAGCACGTGTCCTGGTATCTCCAGGAACACGCTCCGAATGACCAGTTTCGGCGCACATTCAACGCCATAGAGGATGCCAGCGAACAGCTGGAGGCGTTGGAGGCATATTTCGAAAATCTTAGCGTAAAAAAAGAGCTGACAGAACTATGTTCGAACAACGCGTAAATTCTGACGTACTGACCGTTTCTACCGTTAACTCACAAGATCAGGTGACTCAAAAGCCTCTGCGTGACTCGGTTAAACAAGCACTGAAGAACTATTTTGCTCAACTGAACGGTCAAGACGTAAATGACCTGTATGAGCTGGTACTGGCTGAAGTTGAACAGCCACTGTTGGACATGGTGATGCAATACACCCGTGGCAACCAGACCCGCGCAGCCCTGATGATGGGCATCAACCGCGGCACGCTGCGCAAGAAGCTGAAAAAATACGGCATGAACTGATACTAGTCAGTTAACGTGTTGAAAAGGCGCTTTATCTCATTTGATAAGCGCCTTTTTCTTTTGGGGCGCGCCCGGTTTGCGGGCAATAAAAAAGGCCGCAGCGCGGCCCTTGTGGCAAAGCGGCGACCTTATTCGGTCACTTTGTTCTTGAGGCTTTCCGCCCCTTGCTTGGTCTTGTCCCAAGCCTTCTCCGAACCTTGCTTGGTGGAGTGCCAGGCCTTTTGCGAGCCTTCGCTCACTTTGCTGCCGACGCTGTCGCTCTTGCCTTCGGCGGCGTGCTTGGCTTTCAGCTTCAGCTCTTCACCCTTGTCCTGAGACTGGTGCAGCTTTTCTTTGGCGGTATCCGCTCCTTTGTGCGCTTCGGCAACGACCTCGTTGCTGGCGTGAGCGGCGGTGTCGGTCGCGGTCTCAGCGGCGAACACCGGGGAAGCGAGCAGCAGTGCAGACAAGGCAATGATTGATTTCTTCATAAGTCCCTCTTTTCTCAGATACGTGCCATTCGTCATGAAATAAGATGGCACACAATCACGTTAAAGAAACCTAAGAATAGTACGAAAACCAAAAATACCAACATAAAATATCAACACTCACATCTTTATTAACTTTTCATGCCATCTACGTTCAACAATGGCGAAATGGCACGAAAAAGTTAAATTTTATCTGTCACAAAACTATAATTTTTACGTTTTTTACCTCGTAATAATCAGTAATGACAGGGATGGATTCTATGGTTGCCGTCATCATCATAGGCGTTTTTATCGTCAGCTTCCTTTACGCACACTCCCGCGGCAAGGAGAAACAAAAGCTTACCCGCCAACTGTTCGATCACTCCACCTTTATGGGGCCGATCAATATGTTTATGACCGGTTTCTCCCGTTTGCCCGCCAGGCAGCCCTATTTCGACGAAAAAGTTTTCCCGGAGCTGCAGACGCTGACCGACAACTGGCAGGTGATCCGCGAGGAAGCGGTGCGCTTGCAGCATCACATCAAAAAGGCGCAGTCGCACAACGATGCGGGGTTCAACACCTTCTTCAAACGCGGCTGGAAACGTTTCTATCTGAAGTGGTACAGCGACAGCCACCCTTCGGCGCAGGCGCTGTGCCCAAAAACCGTCGAGCTGCTCAACCGCATCCCGTCGGTCAAGGCCGCGATGTTCGCCGAGCTGCCGCCCGGCAGCCATTTGGGTAAACACCGCGATCCTTACGCCGGCTCGGTGCGCTATCACCTGGGGTTGATGACGCCCAACGACGATCGCTGCTTCATCGAGGTGGACGGCGAGCAGCACAGTTGGCGCGACGGCGAGGCGGTGATCTTCGACGAAACCTACGTGCACTGGGCGCAGAACGCCACCGATCAGACGCGCATCATCCTGTTTTGCGACGTCGAGCGGCCGATGAAATGGCGCTGGGCGCAGGCGGTTAACCACTGGGTCGGTTCAACGCTGATGTCGGCGGCCAGCTCGCCAAACGACGATCAGGACCGCACCGGCGGCATCAACCGCATCTTCAAATACGTCAACGCGGTGCGCGATGCCGGCCAGCGCCTGAAGGCGCGCAACCGCCGCGGTTACTACCTGCTGAAATGGCTGGTGATCGCTGCGATCTTCGCCGCGATTATCATTCCCAGCCTATAAAACGAGCCAATCTTCAACTCAGGGGCAACGCGAATGAGAATATTCGCATGCCCCTCTTCCGCCACACCCCGTACCCTGTGTTAACATACACGTTCCTAGAGCCGCCTCCGCTGGCCAACAGCTATCCCTCCGAAGCCTGATAGCAGCGCAAACCGCCCTTCGAATGTAAATGTTTAGTCAATTATGGAATTCCGACTAAACCCTGGCCGTACTTGGGTGTCTGAGTAGTCGTATCGCTATCGAGTGGATCCTTTATGCGTTACAGGTTGCTACCCCCTAACGCATAAACGAGCTGCTATGAAACGCCAAAAGAGATTTCAACTTTCCTTGCTACACCCGCGCTACTGGCTGACCTGGTTCGGCCTGGCCCTGCTGTTCCTGCTGGTACAGCTCCCTTACCCGTTGCTCAATCGGCTGGGGGTGTGGATGGGGCGCACTTCGATGCGTTTTCTTAAGCGTCGCGTCACCATTACCCGCCGCAACCTCGAACTGTGCTTCCCCGAGATGGACGAAGCGCAGCGCGAACGTAAAGTGGTGGGCAACTTCGAATCGCTCGGCATGGGCCTGCTGGAAACCGGCATGGCCTGGTTCTGGTCGGATAAACGCGTCAAGCGCTGGTTCAACGTCTCCGGCATCAACCACCTCAAAATGGCGCAGCGCGACGATCGCGGCGTGCTGGTGATCGGCGTGCACTTTATGTCGCTGGAGCTGGGCGGCCGGGCGATGGGCCTGTGCCAACCGATGATGGCGATGTACCGCCCGCACAACAACAAGGCGATGGAGTGGGCGCAGACCAAGGGCCGCATGCGCTCCAACAAAGCGATGATCGATCGCAAGGATCTGCGCGGCATGGTGCACGCGCTCAAGCGCGGCGAGGCGGTATGGTTCGCGCCGGATCAGGACTACGGCCCGCGCGGCAGCGTATTCGCGCCGCTGTTCGCCGTCGATCAGGCCGCCACCACCAGCGGCACCTTCATGCTGGCACGCATGGCCAACCCGGCATTGGTGCCGGTGGTGCTGATCCGCCGCGAAGGCGGCCGCGGCTACGACCTGCTGATTCAACCGGCCCTGGAAGACTACCCGCTCAGCGACGAACAGGCGGCGGCGGCTTACATGAACAAAGTGATCGAGAAAGAGATCATGCGGGCGCCGGAGCAATACATGTGGCTGCACCGCCGCTTCAAAACCCGACCGGCCGGCGCGCCCTCGCTGTACTGACCCTCTTTTTTCCAGCCCGGCCAACGCCGGGCTTTTTTGTGCGCCACGTTTAAAAAGCGGCGGCTCGACACTCTACTTTCCTGTAATCTCCTTTTTTACCCGCACAGGAAAGGAAATGATGAAAGCTCAAGTTCGCATTGCTCTGGTCGGTGATTACAACCCGCAAGCCGTGGCCCATCAGGCCATCCCCGTGGCGCTCCAGCTCACCGCCGCCCATCTCGACATCGATGTGCAGCCCCAATGGCTACCGACAGAAACCCTGACCTCCCCCGACGTCCTGCAAAATTTCGACGCCATCTGGGTGGTGCCGGGCAGCCCGTATCGTTACGA
This sequence comes from Serratia sp. CY31944, assembly GCF_052169175.1. Classification (NCBI taxonomy): domain Bacteria; kingdom Pseudomonadati; phylum Pseudomonadota; class Gammaproteobacteria; order Enterobacterales; family Yersiniaceae; genus Serratia; species Serratia sp. CY31944. The sequence continues at coordinate 8,018 of NZ_JBJNLG010000018.1, read as the reverse complement.
CGACGGCGCCTTTATGGCGATCCGCCATGCGCGGGAAAACGACGTGCCGTTCCTCGGCTCCTGCGGCGGTTTTCAATACGCCATCGTCGAGTACGCCCGCAACGTGATGGGCTGGCACGACGCCGGCCATGCGGAAACCGACAGCGGTGGCCGATTGGTGATCGCCCCGCTGAGCTGCTCGCTGGTGGAAAAAACCGGCGACATCGTTTTTCAGCCTGACACCCGCGTCGCGCAGGCCTACGGCAGCCTGAACACCCATGAAGGCTACCACTGCAACTTCGGCGTAAATCCGGAGTTCGTCGCCGATCTTGAGCGCTTCCCGCTGATCGTCAGCGGCCACGACACCGAAGGCGACGTGCGCGCCATCGAACTGCCGGGCCGGCGTTTTTACGTCGCCACGCTGTTCCAGTCGGAACGCGCCGCGCTGCGCGGCGAGCTTTCACCGCTGGTGGTGGAACTCGTCAAAACCGCCGCCAACGGGTAAAAAAAAAGCCCTCTTGCGAGGGCTTTCTCATCGGATACATCCCGCCGGCTTACGCCTGTCCGAGCTCGCGCAACGCCAGATTGAAGTGTTGCCCCAGCTCACGCCGATGAACCGGATGCTCCATCATCGACACATGGTCGCCGTTGACCTGGCTGACGCGGACGGTCGCCGGCGGCAGCAGCTTATCCCATCCCAACGCGGAAGCGTCTTCGCGGCAATATCCCGCCTGCTTGATCCTTTGCCAATACGCCTGGAACTGTGCGTTCTGCGAATTGACGGAAACCTGCTCCTGCTTCGCCTTGAACAGATGGATTTTCAGCGATGCGGGCTGCACCAGGGTCGCTTCCACCAGTTTGGCGTAGTGGTGCCGCTGCTGCCAGAGCGCCGCCTCGTCGGCTACTTCCTCACGCTGAGTCTTGATCCCGGCGCGTTGCACGGCCGCGATCGCCTCCGGCAACGGCAGCTCGGCCAACTGCTGACAGAACTGCGGATCCGGCCTTTCCTGCGTTGACTCCACCCAGTTCAGCAACAGCTGGACCGGGCTGTGCATCGCCTCCACCGGCCGCAACGTGTCGATCAACCCCAGGAAGGCGACCGCTTCCCCGGCCGATTGCAGCTGCTCGGCGATAGCATAGGCCAACACCCCGCCGGAAGAGTACCCCGCCAGATGGTATGGCCCCTGCGGCTGCACTTCGCGAATCAACGCCACGGCGCTGGCGGCCATATCGGACATGGTGGCCGGCTTCTCCTCCACCGCCGGCCACGGCACGGCGTAGACCGGGAAGGTCTCGTCGATCTCCTTGGCCAATTCAAACACGTAGGAGTGGTCGCCAAAGCCGGTCGGAACGAAGAATAGCGGCGGCCGGCTGCCGCTGCTGCGAGCCGGCACCGCTTTGCGCAGCGGAGCCTCTGCGGTGCGACGATCTATCCGCTCGGCCAGCTCGGCCAATATCGGATGGTTGAAGATCGCCTGTACCGGCAAGGTGATGCCTTGCTGACGCAGCTGGCTGGAAAGACGTACCGCCAGCAGCGAATGGCCACCGAGCTCGAAGAAATTGTCGTGGCGCCCTATCTGGCCAATCTCGAGCAGCTCACACCATACCCGCGCCAGCGTCGTTTCGGTTTCCCCCTGAGGCGCCGCATACTCCCGAGTGCCGACTGCCTTGCGCTCCGGCTCCGGCAAGGCACGCCGATCCAGCTTGCCGTTGGCGGTCAACGGCAGCGCATCCAGCCAGACATAAGCCGACGGCACCATGTACTCCGGCAAACGTTCGCTCAGATAGGCCCGTAGCTGTCCCTGCAACGCGCTGCGGTCAACGTCGGCCGTCGGTACGATCCAGGCGACCAGGCGCGGATGATGTTCCGTCGAACAAACCTGCACCACCGCTTCCCGCACCCACGGGCTCGCCGCCAGCTGCACCTCAATCTCGCCCGGTTCGATGCGGAACCCGCGCAGCTTGATCTGCTGATCGCATCGCCCCTGGTATTCAAGACTGCCGTCCGGTAAATAACGCGCCAGATCGCCGGTGCGATACATGCGGCCGCCGCCGACCGGATTGAACGGATCGCTCAGGAAGCGCTGTGCCGTCAGTTCCGGTCGGTTCAGGTAGCCCAACGCCACCCCCACGCCGCCGATATGCAATTCCCCCACCGCTCCCATCGGCACCGGGCGCCCGCGGGCGTCCAGCAAGTAAGCGCGGGTATTGCCGATCGGTTTCCCAATCGGCAAGCGCGCCTCCCCTTCAGCCCGCTCGATACGTGCCGTTGTCGCAAAGGTGGTGGTCTCCGTCGGCCCATAGGCATGGATCATGTGCACCGGCCCCCGCTCTTGCAACAACCGCGCATAAGCGCCCGGATCCTCTTTCTCCCCTCCGCTAATCAGATATTTCAACTGCGCCAGTGCGCCGCTGATGCTATGCACATACTGATTGAACAGCGCAGTGGTCAAGAACAGCGTGGTGATGCGATGGCGTTGCAGTTCGGCCGCCAGACGCTCGGCCTCCATCATCACCTCCGGCGCGATCACCACCAGCGCACCGCCATTCAACAGGGCGGCCCAAACCTCCATCGTGCTGGCATCAAATGCCGGATTGGCGGCAAAGGCGATGCGGTCGTCGGCGTCAAAGGCGGCGTAGCGGTTGTTGCGCACCAGACGCGTGATACCCTGGTGCGGCGTCATGACGCCTTTCGGCGTACCGGTCGAGCCGGAGGTATACATGATGTAGGCCGTCGCGCCGCTCGACACGCGCAACGCCGGGTTACCGTTATGATCTTCAGCTTCGCGATCCTCGACCGTCAGCTGCGGGATCTCCTCGTCGCCGATGGCGTCCGTCAGCATCAGGCAGGCGCCGCTGTCATCGGCGATCCACGCCTGACGCGCGGCCGGCAGTTGCGGATCGATGGGCACATACGCCGCCCCGGCCTTGATTACCGCCAATTGGGCGCAGACCAGTTCGATGCTGCGCGCCAGCCGCACCGCGACCCGGTCGCCCGGTTGTACGCCGCGCTCAATCAGCCGATGCGCCAACCGGTTGGCGCGCGCATTCAACTGTGCGTAGCTGAGCCGTTGCGCATCCTGGATCAAAGCGATGGCCTGCGGCGTCAGCCGCGCCTGCTGTTCAAACAGTTCGTGCACGCAGGTATCCGCCGGGTAAGCTTCCGCCGTATGATTCCAGCGGCACAGCTGCAGCGCATACTCTTCATCCGGCATCACCTCCAGTTCACAGACCGGTGTCTGAGGCGCCTGCTCCAATGCCTGCGCCAATGCGCTCAACGCCTGCGCCATATAGCCACACACGCGCTGCGCTTCAATCGGCTGCCTGACCTGCGCCGTCAGGCCCAGCGAATCACCGCCGTCCTCGACCGACAGCACGAACGGATAGTTGGTGCGTTCCTGGCTATCGAGCAGCGTCACGCCGGTTGGCAATGCGGTGTCCTCGCCGCTGTTATGCCGGTAGTTCAGCAAGGCACTGAACAGCGGCGTGCCCGCGGCGACGCCGCTGCAGCGCTGCGCCAACGCCAGCGGCGCATGCTCATGGGCCAGCAGCCCGCTCAGCCGGATGTGCGCCTGCAACACCGCCGATTCCGCGCCGACCTCGTTGACATCCAGCCGCAGCGGCAACGTATTGATAAACAATCCGAGCGCCCGTTCCGCCCCGTCTCCGGCCTGCATGCGGCCCAACAATACGGTGCCGAATACCACCTCATCGCGGCCGGTAGCGCGCGCCAACACCTGCGCCCAGGCCAGGTGGCACAGGCTGGCCAGGCTGACGCCCAGCCGCCGCGCCTGCCGCCGCAGCTGTTGGTTGAGCGCATGCGGTAAAGCCAGGTGCGCCGTCGAGATATCCCGCCCTTCGCCATGCACGTCGCTCAGGCCGAACGGCAGCGACGGTTCATCGATATCCGCCAGCATAGTGCGGAAGAACCGTTCGTGTTCGGCCTTGCTGACGCCGAGCCTTGCCTGCGCCACCGCGTTGCGGAACGGCGGTGCCTTGGCCAGTTCGTCCCCGCGCCCGGCCAGGATCAGGTTGATCTCCTCCTGCATCACCGCCAGGGTCGAGTGGTCGCCGATCAGGTGATGCCATTGCTGGAGCACGCACCAACTGCCTTCTTCCCCCTGTGCGGCGACAAAGCTCAGCAACGGTGCGCGCGTCAGATCAGGCCGCACGCGGCGCGGATCAAACAACGCCGTCAGCCGCGAACCGATCTCGCCCTCTGCCGGATTGAGCCGCAGTTCTCGCAGCGACAACTCGGCCTTGCGCCACACCACCTGCACCGGCGATGACACGCCCTGCGTGATGAACGCGGTGCGCAGAATGTCATGGCGATCGATCACCTGCTGCATCGCCGCCAGCCAGGCGTCCAGGCGCGCACGGCTGTCGAAACGCAGCACCGCAGACAGCTGGTACGGGTCGCCTCGTTCCGCCAGCAGATGGTGGAACAAAATCCCCTCCTGCAGCGGCGACAAGGCGTAGATGTCCTGTACGTTGGCCACACCGCCCGGCACCTGCGCCACCACCGCGTCGATTTCCGGCTGGCTCAGCGTCGCCAGCGGCAACATCTCCGGCGTAATGGCTACGCAGCCCGGCAGGATACCGTTGGCCGGCACGCTCACTTCCTGCTGCGTGACCAACGTCTGCGCCAGCGTTGACAGCGTCGGCGCGGTGAACAGCGTTTGCACCCCGGCGCTCAGCCCGACACGGCGCAGCTGCGCCATCAACTTCACCGCCAGCAGCGAGTGGCCGCCCAATTCGAAGAAGTTATCGTGGCGCCCGACCCGCTCAATGCCCAGCAGCTCGCGCCAGATCCCCGCCAGCAGCGTTTCCAGTTCGCCTTCAGGTTCGGCGTAAACCTCACGCACGTAGGCGTCCTCCTGCGGCTCAGGCAGCGCGCGCCGATCCAGTTTGCCGTTCGGCGTCAGCGGTAGCGTATCCAGCGCCACCCAGGCCGCCGGCAGCATAAACTCCGGCAACATCCCCGCCAGATACTGTCGCAGCGTCACCGCCAACGTCTGGCGATCCGCGTCAGCCTCCGGCACCACCCAGGCTACCAGTCGCTTATTGTCCACTTCGCCGAGGACATCCACCACCGCTTCGCGCACCGCCGGATGACCGGCCACTCGCGCCTCGATCTCACCGCATTCGATGCGGAAGCCGCGAATTTTCACCTGCCGATCGTTGCGTCCCAGGTAGTCGATATTGCCGTCCGCCAGATAGCGCGCCAGATCGCCGGTGCGATACATCCGCTCGCCTGGGTTAAACGGATCCGCCAGGAATCGCTCTGCCGTTAACTCTGCGCGGTTGAGATAACCCAGCGCCACCCCGGGGCCGGCGATGTAGATCTCGCCGGTCGCGCCGAGCGGCACCGGTTGCCCGTGCTCATCCAGCAGATAAATCCGGGTATTGCCGATCGGCCGCCCGATAGGCAAACGCTGCCATGGATCCACTCGCTCGATCGTGGCCGTCGTGGCGAACACCGTACATTCGGTCGGCCCATAAGCGTTGATCAGCCGTACCGGCCCAGCCTCTTTCAGCATGCGGGCAAAGGCGTGCGGATCCGCCGCTTCACCGCCGCTCAGCAGATATTTCAACTGCGCCAGCGTCGCGGCGATGCTATGGGCATATTGGTTAAACAACGAGGTGGTCAGGAACAAGGCGTTAATCCCTTGCCGCACCAGCGCCGCCGCCAACGCCTCGGCTTCCGTCAACACTTCCGGCGCAATGATCGCCAGACTGGCGCCATTCAACAGGGCTCCCCACATTTCCAGCGTGCTGGCGTCAAACGCCGGATTGGCGGCGAAAGCGAAGCGATCGCCGCGTTCAAACGACGCAAAACGATTGTTGATCGCCAGCCGGAGGATGCCTTGGTGCGTCACCATGACGCCTTTAGGCGTACCGGTCGAGCCCGAGGTATACATGATGTAGGCCGGCGCGTCGCCGGCGCGAGGCACCGCCGGATCGTGGGTCGGATTCTGCCGCAGCCGATCGATACGCAGGCAGGCGATCTCGCCGGCTATCTCGCGGTCGATATCGCGATCGCACAGGATCAACGACGCCCCGCTGTCGCCGATGATCCACGCCTGCCGCGCTACGGGCAGGTGCGGATCAAGCGGCACATAAGCGGCCCCCGCCTTGAGGATCGCCAGTTGGGCGATGACCAGAGAAACGCTGCGTTCAAGCGACGTGGCCACGCGATCGCCCGGGCGCACGCCCTGTGCGATGAGTTGGTGCGCCAGTTGGTTGGCGTGGGCGTTCAATTGGGCGTAGCTCAGGCTGTCCCGATCGTTCACCACCGCAACGGCGTCCGGCGTGCGCTGCGCCCACTGTTCGAACAGGACGTGGGCACTGCTCTGCGCCGGATAAACTTCCGCGGTTCGGTTCCAGCCGTACAACAACAGTTCACGCTCGGCAGCCGGCAGCAGATCGAGATGCGACGCAGGCTGCGTAGCATTTGTCGCCATCGCCCGCAGCACCTGCACCAGGTAAACGCCGTAACGTTCGGCGGTAGCGCGGTCGAACAGCGCCGTGGCGAAGTTCAGCGTCCCGCTGATTTGCTCGTCGCGCTCCGCCAGATCGAGCGTCAAATCATACTTGGCGATCTGATAGCCCAACTCGGCACTCTCGGCCTGCAGCCCAGGCAGCGAGATATCGCGCACCGAGCCGTCCTGCCAGGCCAACATCACCTGGAACAGCGGGGTATAACCCAGGTGGCGCGGCGGATTGACCAGCTCCACCACCTGCTCGAACGGCAGATCGCGATTTTCCCGTGCCGTCAGCACCGCGTGACGGATCCGCGCGATCAGCGTCGGCAGATCCGGATCGTCGCGAAGATCGATGCGCAGCGCCAGCGTGCTGACGAAGAAGCCGACCAGCGATTCGGTTTCCAGCCGGCCACGGTTGGCCTCCGGCGTACCGATCACCAGCTCCTGCTGCCCGGCCATGCGCGCCAGCACCAGGCTCCAGGCCGCCAGCACCGTCATGAACAACGTGCCGCCATGCTGCCGGCTGAACTGCCGCAGCGCCTGCGTCAGCTCGGCGTCGATCGCGATCGGCACCTCCCCGCCGCTGAAAGACTGCACCGTCGGACGCGGCCGGTCGGTCGGCAGCGTCAGCAGCGCCGGCGCATCGCTCAGCGTTTCGCGCCAGTATTGCGCCTGCGCCGCCAGCCGCTCCGGCGTCAGATAGCGACGCTGCCAGGCGGCGTAATCCGCGTATTGCAGCGTCAGCGGCGGCAGCGGATCGGCATCGCCGCGACGCAAAGCGCCGTACAACGCCCCCAAATCACGCAGCAGAATGCCGGTCGACCAACCGTCGGAAATGATGTGATGACAGGTGAGCAGGAACAGATGCTCCTCATCCGCCAGACGGATCAGCGCGGCGCGCACCAGCGGCCCCTGCGTCAAATCAAAAGGCGCCTCCGTCAGGCGCTGCGCCAGTTGCCGCGCCTGGCTCTGAGCATCCTGCCGCCCACGCAGATCGTGAACCGTCAACGGCAGCGCGTCTGCCGGCAGAATGTGCGCCTGCGGCTGCCCCTCGACGGTGACAAACCGGCTGCGCAACGCTTCGTGGCGGGCATAGAGCGCATCCAGGCTCTGCCGCCAGGCGGGCAGATCCAGCTCGCCGCGCAGGCTCAGCGCCAGGGGAATATGGTAAGTTTCACTCAGGCCTTCCAACTGCGTCAGGAACCACAAACGCTGCTGAGCAAACGACAGCGGCAACGCGGCGCCGCGTGGCATAGCCTCGATCGGCGGCAGCGCCTCATCGGTTCTCCGCAGTTGCTGCGCCAATGCCAGCAGCGTCGGATTGGCGAACAGGACCTGCAACGGCAGCTGCCATTCCATCTGCTGCAGACGGTTGGTCAGACGCACCGCCAGCAGCGAGTGGCCCCCCAGTTCGAAGAAGTTATCGTGGCGCCCAACCCGCTCCACGTTCAGCAGCTCGCGCCAGATCGCCGCCAGCAGCGTTTCGTGTTCACCCTGCGGCGCTTCATACGCCGCCTGGCTCTGCGCCCCCTGCGGCTCCGGCAACGCCCGCCG
>NZ_JBJNLG010000017.1:0-138595 GCF_052169175.1 Serratia sp. CY31944 | reverse complement strand
TTCGCTGTCTTCTCGCTGACCCGGCGGCTTGTCAGTCGTTGTTCCCGGTCAGTGGAGGCGCATTATAGGGAGTTCTCGGCAGGCCGCAACCCCTAAATGCAAAAAACTTTTCAAGCGCGGATTTTTTCGGCAAAACGCTGGCCAAACCCGCGTTTTTGTCACTTTTCGTACGGGATATGGCTAAATTCCTGGGCGAAACGATCGACCTGCTGCCAATCGGTGTACTCCACTTCCTTACTGGTATCCGTTTCACCACCCGTCATACGCATAATAAATTGAATCATGATGCGGTCGAACCAGCGATAGCGCGGATAACGCAATGCGCCGGCAAACACCGCGCACTGTTTTGGCTGCCACGGCGAGGTCAGCAGAAACTTGCGGGTATAAGCGTTGGTTTGCGGCGAGCGCTTTTCCGGTTTGCGCGCCGTCAGGTTCACGGCAAAGAACGCGCTCGGCATTCGATTCAGCTGCTCGGCATGACGTTTGACGAATTTATCCAGCGCCGGGTTAAAGTGCCCGTAACGGATAGAAGCACCGATCATCACCAGCTGATACTGATTAAGGTCGACCTGTTCCGCCTGCAGCAGATCGATCACCTCACAGCGCAGCGTATCCTGCAATTTGCTTGCTATATAAGAAGCGATAGCACGTGTTTGCCCGTCACGGCTCGAATAAAGTATCAATGCCTTCATGGCGTACTCCTTATATCAGGCTCACTCACGCCAGAAGGTTGGCGTAAACAGCACCAGCAATGTAAACACTTCCAGGCGCCCAAACAGCATCGTCACCACCAGGATCCACTTGGCCGCCGCCGGCATCGTGGTGAAGTTATCCGCCACTACGCCCAGGCCGGGGCCGAGGTTATTCAGCGTTGCCGTCACTGCGGCAAACGCGGAGAAATCATCAACGCCGGTAGCAATGATCGCCAGCATGCTGACGATAAACACCAGCGCATAGGCGGAGAAAAATCCCCACACCGCCTCCAGAATGCGTTCCGGCAGCGCGCGGTTGCCCAATTTGATGGTATAGACCGCGTTAGGGTGCACCAGCCTTTTCAACTCGCGCGAGCCCTGCAGGTACAACAGCAGAATACGGATCACCTTCAGGCCGCCGCCGGTCGAGCCGGCGCAGCCGCCGATGAATGCCGAACACAACAACAGCATCGGCAGGAACAGCGGCCACTTGGCGATGCTGTCGGTCGTAAAACCGGCCGTGGTCGCCATCGATACTACCTGGAAGAACGCCTGATTGAGCGTTTCCATACCGCTCTTATAGACGCCATGTCCCCAGAGCACCAACGTGCACACCACCACCAGCGTCAGCTGGACGAAGATGAACATGCGGAATTCAGGATCGCGCCCGTATACCTTCAGACTGCGGCCGCTGAGCAAAGCGAAGTGCAGGCCGTAGTTACAGCCGGAAATCAGCAGGAACACGGCGATGATGGTGTTGATGGTCGGACTGGCGTAATAACCGATACTGGCGTCGTGGGTAGAAAAGCCGCCGATGGCGATGGTCGAGAAACTGTGGCCGATGGCATCGAACACCGACATTCCTGCTCCCCAGAGCGCCAGCGCACAGGCTACGGTCAGCAACACATAGATTAGCCACAGGGTTTTGGCTGTTTCGGCGATGCGCGGGCGCATCTTGTTATCTTTCAGCGGCCCGGGCATTTCCGCCCGATACAGCTGCATGCCGCCGACGCCGAGTATCGGCAGTATCGCCACCGCCAACACGATGATCCCCATGCCGCCCATCCATTGCAGCATTTGGCGATAGAACAGAATGGCCTTCGGCAGCGAATCCAGTCCCACCAGCGTCGTCGCACCGGTGGTCGTCAGCCCCGAGAAGGATTCAAAGAAGGCGTCGGTCAGCGACAAGTTGGGCCGTTCAGAAAACAGGAACGGCAATGCCCCCACGCTGCCCAGCACGGTCCAGAACAGCACGACGATCAGGAAGCCTTCGCGGGGTTTCAGTTCGTGTTTCTGTTTGCGGTTCGGCCACCACAGCATCAGACCGATGGTCAGCGCCACGAAGAAGGTTTGGCTGAACGCGCGCCCCGCCCCATCGCGGTAAATCAATGCCACCAGGCCGGGAATAAACATCGTCCCGGAGAACAGGATGACCAGCAGACCAACGATACGGGTTATGGCGCGAAAATGCATTTCAGCACGATCCTTAGCAATTCAATTGGGAGGAATTATTGCGAAATGGGGGTTAATTGCAAATTACCGCGACTAAGATCACGCAATTTATTCCCAAACAGCTCGACCTCGGTGGCCGGCAACGCCAGATGCAGCACGACGGCGGCGCCGTATTCACCCTGCAGGATCCGACCTGCGGTTTGCTGCAGCAAGTTCTCCACCAACGCCAACTGCGCATAGTCGCACTGCAAGATATATTCGGCTTCCGGCACCTTTTGAGCCAACGCCAGCTGCTTCAACGCCTGTTGAACACCGTTGCCATAGGCTTTCACCAATCCGCCGGTGCCCAACTTGACGCCGCCGTAGTAACGAACGACCACGGCGGTCACTTCCCCGATGCCGCTGCCCATGAGCTGCGCGAGGATCGGTTTGCCGGCGGTACCCGACGGCTCTCCGTCGTCGGAGAATCCCAGCTGCTGCGAGTCATCGGGGCTGCCGGCGACGAAGGCCCAACAATGGTGCCTCGCCGCCGGGTGCTCGTCCCGCACCTGCTGAATAAACGTCTTTGCCGCTTCTACCCCGCTGGTCGGCGCCAGCAGGGTGATAAAACGGCTCTTCTTTATTTCTTCGGTAAAGCAGGTTGCTTCCGCCGGTATCGGATACGGCCGCATCAGGCCAGGTTCAGATCGCGCGTCATGTTCTCGATGCGCTTTTCGTGGATCACGATGTTGTCTTCGATACGGATGCCGCCATACGGCTTCAGCGCATCGATGCGATCCCAGGCGAAGTGCTGCTTGAACTCACCGCTGCGCCACGGCGCCAACAGAGACTCGATGAAGTACAGACCCGGCTCGATGGTCAATACCATGCCCGGCTGCAACACGCGGGTGCAACGCAGGAACGGATACTTGGCCGGCGCCGCCAGATGGGTGCCTTGCTCGTCCTGCATAAAGCCGGCGGCGTCGTGCACCTGCAGGCCCAGCGGGTGGCCCAGCCCGTGCGGCAGGAACGGCGTGGTGATGCCCGTTTCAACCATCGCCTCTTCGCTGAGGCCGTTCACCAGCTTGTGATTCTTGAGCAGCTTGGCGATGCGCTGGTGCATCTGCACATGGTAGTCGGTATAGCGCACGCCGGTTTTGATAGTGTCGATCAGCGCCAGCTGTTCACCGTTGAGATCTTTCACCAGATGGGCGAATTCGCTGCCGCTTTGCGCTGCGTAGGTGCGCGTCAGATCGGCGGCGTAGCCGTTGTATTCCGCGCCGGCGTCGATCAGGAAACTCAGGGATTCGGCCGGCGGCTGATGATCCAGCTTGGTGTAGTGCAGTACCGAAGCGTGTTCGTTCAGCGCCACGATGTTGTCGTAAGGCACGTCGGTATCGCGGTGGCCTGTCGCCGTGAGGTAGGCCAGATTGATGTCGAACTCGCTCATGCCGGAGAGGAAGGCTTCATGCGCCGCACGATGGCCGGTTACCGCCGTCTTCTGCGCTTCGCGCATGCAGGCCAGCTCATAGCCGGTTTTGATCGAACGGTGGAAATCCAGGTAGTTCAACACCGCTTTCGGGTTGATGTTTTCCGAAGGGATGCCGAGATCGCGGGCGCGCTGTTGCGCATAACCGATATAGCCCACGCGCTCGCGCTGCGGCGGAAGCTGCTGGGCGATAGCGTCGGCGTTGGCCAGCGGCATCAATTCAAGGGATTTGGTCCAGAAACTGTCCGGCAGCGGCTCTACACTGTGCCAGTAGTCGACCGGGGAGTAGAACCATAGCTTTGGCTTGTTGACGCCATCAATCCACAACCAGCAGTTCGGCACCGACGTCACCGGCACCCAGGCTTTGAAATGCGCGTTCACTTTGAACGGATAGCTATGGTCGTCCAAAAATACCTTTTGCAGTTCACCGGAGTGAATCAGCAGCGCATCCAACTTGTTGCGCTCCAGCACTTCGCGCGCGCGTTTTTGCAGCTCTGCCAGGTGGTCGTTATACAAAGAAGCCAGCGTTTCCATCACATTACCCTTATGCCTTAGCACGAAAGAAGTCATCTTAACACAGCGCTCCGGCGCACCAACCTCATCGCGTTGGGCATGCGGAGCAGCTCGCAATTCCCGGCAAATGCCGTTACATCCGCAGTTTAACCTTAGCCAGCCGAGTGCCATCGTCAGCCCTGCATCGTCGTCGCCATGACCCCAGCCGCCTTATTCATGCCTAACCTCGCCTGAATGATAAATCGCCGCTGGCAAGTGTATGAAGGCCGACAACCGCCAGCAAATGCCGATAGCACATAAAATATAACTTCGTTTTAAATCAAAACGCTAACTTGGTGAGATGTGATCAGACCAGCAAATATGCAATCTCTCATTTGCATATTTTTAACATAAAAACCACACTCCTCATCATCTGGTCATACCAGATCATACGCTGATTCAGGAGATAGACATGCTCTACCAAGGCGAAACATTACAACTGCACTGGCTCGATAACGGCATCGCCGAGCTGGTGTTCAACGCACCGGGCTCGGTCAACAAGCTGGACACCCGCACCGTAGCCAGCCTGGGCGAAGCGCTCACCGTGCTGGAAAACCAGCCTGAGCTGAAAGGGCTGCTGCTGCGTTCCTCCAAAGCCGCGTTTATCGTCGGCGCCGATATCACCGAATTCCTTTCTCTGTTCGCCGCACCGGCTGAAAAGCTGCAAGAGTGGCTGGTGTTCGCCAACAACGTCTTTAACCGACTGGAAGATTTGCCGGTGCCGACCATTTCGGCCATTAACGGCTATGCGCTCGGCGGCGGTTGCGAATGCATTCTGGCGACCGATTTCCGCGTCGCCTCACCGGACGCGCGCATTGGCCTGCCGGAAACCAAATTGGGCATCATGCCGGGCTTCGGCGGTTCCGTCCGCCTGCCGCGCCTGCTGGGTAACGACAGCGCGCTGGAAATCATCGCCGCCGGCAAAGACGTCAGCGCCAAAGAGGCGCTGAAAGTCGGCCTGGTGGATGCGGTGGTGGCACCGGAAAAACTGGCCGAAGCGGCGCTCAACATGCTGCAACAGGCGATCGACGGCAAGCTGGACTGGCGCGCCGCGCGTCAACCTAAGCTGGAGCCGCTGAAACTCAGCCCGATTGAAGCGGCGATGAGCTTCACCACCGCCAAAGGCATGGTGCTGCAGACCGCCGGTAAACATTACCCGGCGCCGATGACCGCGGTGAAAACCATTGAAGCCGCCGCCAAGCTTGGCCGCGATGAAGCGCTGCAACTGGAAACCGCCAGCTTCGTGCCGTTGGCGCGTTCCAACGAAGCGCGCGCGCTGGTCGGCATCTTCCTCAACGATCAGTTCGTGAAGGGCCAGGCGAAAAAGCTGGCCAAGAATGTGGATGCGCCGAAACAGGCGGCGGTGCTGGGCGCCGGCATCATGGGCGGCGGCATCGCTTACCAATCGGCGCTGAAAGGCGTGCCGGTGATCATGAAAGACATCAGCGACAAGTCACTGACGCTGGGCATGAGCGAAGCGGCCAAGCTGCTCAATAAGCAACTGGAACGCGGCAAGCTGGATGGCCTGAAAATGGCACAGGTGCTGTCGACCATTCAGCCGACGCTGGACTACGCTGGTATCGAACGCGCGCAGGTGATCGTCGAAGCGGTTGTCGAGAACCCGAAAGTCAAAGCCGCCGTGCTGTCGGAAGTGGAAACCCTGATCGGTGAGGACACCGTTCTGGCGTCGAACACCTCGACCATTCCGATTAATCATCTGGCAAAATCGCTGAAGCGCCCGCAAAACTTCTGCGGCATGCACTTCTTTAACCCGGTACACCGCATGCCGCTGGTTGAAATCATCCGCGGCGAACAGACCAGCGATGACACCATCGCCAAAGTGGTGGCCTACGCCAGCCGCATGGGCAAAACGCCAATCGTGGTGAACGACTGCCCGGGCTTCTTCGTCAACCGCGTGCTGTTCCCGTATTTCGCCGGCTTCAGCCTGCTGCTGCGCGACGGCGCCGACTTCCGTCAGATCGATAAAGTGATGGAAAAACAGTTCGGCTGGCCGATGGGCCCGGCCTACCTGCTCGACGTCGTGGGCATCGACACCGCGCATCATGCGCAGGCGGTAATGGCCGCCGGCTTCCCGGATCGCATGAGCAAAGACTACCGCGACGCCATTGACGTGATGTTCGACAACCAGCGCTTCGGTCAAAAAAATCAGCTGGGCTTCTACCGCTATAGCCAGGACAGCAAAGGCAAGCCGCGCAAGGACAACGACGAGCAGACCGATGCGCTGCTGGCCGAAGTGAGCCAACCGCGCCAAACCATCAGCGACGAAGAAATCATCGCGCGCATGATGATCCCGATGATCAACGAAGTGGTTCGCTGCCTGGAAGAGAAGATCGTCGCCAGCCCGGCGGAAGCCGATATGGCGCTGGTCTACGGCATCGGCTTCCCTCCGTTCCACGGCGGCGCATTCCGCTACCTGGATACGCTCGGCACCGCCAACTACGTTGAGCTGGCCCAGCGTTACGCACACCTCGGCGCCCTGTATCAGGTGCCGGCCGGTCTGCGCGCCAAGGCCGAACGCAATGAAAGCTACTACCCGGTGGCGACACCGCTGTCCGACGTCGCTACCCGCCAACCGGCATGAGGTCATAAAGATGGAAAACGTAGTTATTGTTGATGCCGTACGCACGCCGATGGGCCGCTCCAAGGGCGGCGCCTTCCGCCAGGTGCGCGCCGAAGATCTCTCCGCTCACCTGATGCGTGAAGTGCTGAGCCGCAACCCGGCGCTGGACGCCGCCGAGATCGATGACATTTACTGGGGCTGCGTACAGCAGACGCTGGAACAAGGCTTCAACATCGCCCGCAACGCCGCGCTGCTGGCCGAGATCCCGCACCGCGTGCCGGCGGTGACCGTCAACCGCCTGTGCGGCTCTTCGATGCAGGCGCTGCACGACGCGGCGCGCGCCATCATGGTTGGCGACGCACACGTCAGCCTGATCGGCGGCGTGGAACACATGGGCCATGTGCCGATGAACCACGGCGTGGACTTCCATCCGGGGCTGAGCCGCAGCGTGGCCAAAGCCGCCGGGATGATGGGGCTGACCGCCGAAATGCTGGCCAAGATGCACAACATCAGCCGCCAGATGCAGGATGAGTTCGCCGCCCGCTCCCACCAGCGCGCGCATGCGGCGACGCTGGCGGGTTACTTCAAAAACGAGATCATACCGACCAACGGTCACGACGCCGATGGCGTGCTGACCCGTTACGATTTCGATGAAGTCATTCGCCCGGAAACCACTGTCGAAAGCCTGTCGGCCCTGCGCCCGGCGTTCGATCCGGTCAACGGCACCGTCACCGCCGGCAGTTCTTCCGCCCTGTCGGACGGCGCTTCCGCCATGCTGCTGATGAGCGAATCGCGCGCCAAAGCGCTCGGTTTGAAGGCGCGCGCCCGCATCCGCTCGATGGCGGTCGTCGGCTGCGATCCTTCCATCATGGGTTACGGCCCGGTGCCGGCCAGCAAGCTGGCGCTGAAACGCGCCGGTCTGAGCGTGCAGGACATCGATCTGTTCGAGCTGAACGAAGCGTTCGCCGCCCAGTCGCTGCCGTGCATCAAGGATCTGGGGCTGATGGACAGCATCGACGACAAGATCAACCTGAACGGCGGCGCCATCGCGCTCGGCCACCCGCTGGGGTGTTCAGGCTCCCGCATCTCGACCACCCTGTTGAACAACATGGAACGTCGCGACGCGCAGTTCGGCCTGGCGACCATGTGCATCGGCCTGGGCCAGGGCATCGCCACCGTCTTTGAACGCGTTTAGCTGTGTCTATCTTGGGATGACCGCGTCACCACTTCAAATCGCGGCATCCCGCCAAGTTTAGTTGCCGTTCTTCCCGCCTGTCAGGGGCGGGTTTTTTATGCCTGACGTTTGCCGGCGCCCAAATAAAAACGGGGCGACCCTCGGCCACCCCGTTCACTGCGCATCGCATCGGTCAGATAAACGAAAACGCGTCACCGAACATATGCGCTTCCAGCGCGCCGCGCTCGGCGCAGAAACGCTCACGGGCGATTTTCGCCATCTCGAAACGCCCGGCGATATAGATGTCGTGCTCCGCCAGCGTGCCGAAATCCTGCAGCACCGCGCTGAGCACGGTGCCGTTGCGGCCGCGCCATTCGGCTTCCGGCTGCTCGACCACCGGGATCACCTTCAGATTCGGATGCTGCAACGACAGCGCTTCCAGCTCGCTCAGATCGTACAGGTGCTTCAGCTCACGCCCGCCCCAGTAGATAGAAATATCGCGATCGGGCTGCTGCTCCAACGCGGTCAACAGGATTGAACGCGCATAAGAGAAACCGGTGCCGCCGGCGATCAGCACCAGCGGACGGCTACCCTCTTCCCGCAGCCAGGCATCGCCGTGCGGCACGTCGACGGTGATCGCCTGCTCTTTCAGGATGCGATCCATCACCGCCATAGCGTACAGATTCAGCTCCGAAGCGCCGATGTGCAGCTCGATATAATCTTGCTGCGTCGGGGTTGATGCCAGCGAGAACGGGCGCTTGTCGCGCTCGTCCATCACCACCATCAGATATTGCCCTGCCTTGAAAGAAAACGGCTGCTCGGGCACCAGACGTACCCGATAAACCGTATCGGTAATGGCCTCTACCGAGGTCACTTTACAGCTCAATATTGTCATGCGTTCCCTCTGTCGGGTCATCAATGCAAAGCTGAGAACAGGGCCTGACGCTACAGCGTCGGTTCCCTGTCACTGAAGATTGCGAGCTCATCCCAGATTTCGTCGACGCGCGCACGTACCTTTTCATCCATCTGAATCGGACGGCCCCATTCGCGATCGGTTTCACCCGGCCATTTATTGGTGGCGTCCAGCCCCATCTTCGAACCCAGGCCGGAAACCGGTGAGGCGAAGTCCAGATAGTCGATCGGCGTATTCTCCACCAGAACGGTATCCCTTGCCGGATCCATTCGTGTGGTGATCGCCCAAATTACGTCGTTCCAGTCGCGCGCATTGACGTCGTCATCGCAGACGATAACAAATTTGGTGTACATAAACTGCCGCAGGAACGACCAGACGCCCATCATCACGCGTTTAGCGTGGCCGGCGTACTGTTTCTTCATGGTCACTACCGCCAGGCGGTACGAGCACCCTTCCGGCGGCAGATAGAAATCGACGATTTCCGGGAACTGCTTTTGCAGAATCGGCACGAACACTTCATTCAATGCCACGCCCAGGATCGCCGGCTCATCCGGCGGGCGGCCGGTGTAGGTCGAGTGGTAGATCGCGTTGCGGCGCTGGGTGATGTGGGTGACGGTGAACACCGGGAACTGGTCGATTTCATTGTAGTAACCGGTGTGGTCGCCGTAGGGACCTTCCGGCGCCATTTCACCCGGCTCGATATAACCTTCCAGCACGATTTCAGCGCTGGCGGGCACTTCCAGATCGTTGGAAAGGCACTTGACCACTTCGGTTTTATTGCCGCGCAGCAGCCCGGCAAAAGCGTATTCAGACAGGGTATCCGGCACCGGCGTCACCGCGCCGAGGATGGTGGCGGGATCGGCGCCCAGCGCCACCGCAACCGGGAAACGCTCGCCGGGGTGCGCCTGGCACCACTCCTGATAATCCAGCGCGCCGCCGCGATGCGACAGCCAGCGCATGATCACTTTATTCTTGCCCAGCACCTGCTGGCGATAGATGCCGAGATTTTGCCGTTCCTTATGCGGGCCGCGGGTCACCGTCAGCCCCCAGGTGATCAGCGGCGCGGCGTCTTCCGGCCAGCAGTGCATCACCGGAATACGGCCCAGATCGACGTCCTCGCCCTGCCATACCTGCTCCTGACAAGGCGCGGATCCCAGCACCTTGGTCGGCATGTTCAGCACCTGCTTGAACTTCGGCATTTTATCGAACAGATCGCGGAAGCCTTTCGGCGGCTCCGGCTCTTTGAGGAACGCCAGCAGTTTGCCGACTTCGCGCAGCGCGCTGATGTCTTCCTGCCCCATGCCCATCGCTACGCGATTGGCGGTGCCGAACAGGTTGCACAGTACCGGCATGTCGTAGCCTTTCGGGTTTTCAAACAGCAATGCCGGGCCGCCCGCCCGCAGGGTGCGATCGGCAATCTCCGTCATTTCCAGGTAAGGATCGATCGGCTGGCTGATGCGTTTTAGTTCCCCTCTCTTCTCCAGCAACGAGAGGAAATCGCGTAAGTCACGGTATTTCATGCTGATCATTATAACGGCCAGTGGGGAGGGCATTATAAGCCCTCTTCACGGTTGTTGCTGCAATTTTGTTAACGCCGCCCGCCATCGGGTAGCCCTCAGCCGCAGTTGAACGGCACCAGCGCAGCCAGCGCACGCGTATCCTGATATTCGCGCGTCTCCTCGCCGTGGCGGAACACCTTGAAGCCCTGCCCGTTGGCGCTGAAGTAACGCAGCTCGTTGCCTTCAACATGCAGCAGGCTGCCTTCACGCAACGCCACCACCGATTCGCTCGGGTTGATCGCGCAGAACTCCGCCAGGCGCTCGTCACGGGTTTCGCCCATGTGGCCGCTGATATGCGCGTCGATGTAATGCGGGTTGATTTGCACCGGGAACAGCCCCAGCGCCGGCAGCACCACGCTGCAGCGCACCGGCATATCATTGGTGGTGCGAATGCTCGGCGTGGCCACGTTGCAACCGGCGCTCCAGCCGACGTAAGGCACTTCACGCTCGCGCACCGCGCGCTGGATGGGCACGATCAGGCCTTGCTCGTGCAGCATTTGGTTCAGCAACCAGGTATTGCCGCCGCTGACCAAAATGCACTCCGCCTGCGCGATCGCCGCCGCCGGCGAAGCGGCGTGATGAATGCTGATGACTTCGATACCCAGCGTTTGCGCCAGCTCCTGCGCACGCTGGTCGTAGTCGTAACGGATCAGCGCATAAGGAATAAAGACGGCGGATTTGATGCCGCGACGCGCAATCATCGCCAGCAGTTGGCTTTTGGCATACCCCAGCAGCTCGGCTTCGCCAGACAGCTTGCCGTTGCTCAACAGAAACAGCTCCATTTATCTTTCCCTCGGTCAAAAACGATGAATAGCGTCACAGCCGGTAGCGCAACGCCTTGCCATACTGTGACGGTAACAAATTTTTAGCCCTCTGTTATACCAGCGCCGTATCGATAAGTGTGTGACCCCTCGCTAATAGCCGCATATTCATAGAGATAGGTGATGTTACACGCTGAAACTTGCATCACTATGTATCCGGAAGCGCTTTTGATATGCTTACCGGCTGGCAGAAAGGCATGTGAAATTATGGAATCCTGGTATCTACTTTATTGCAAACGCGGTCAGCTGTTGCGGGCGCAGGAACATCTGGAACGGCAGCAGGTAAACTGCCTCAGCCCGATCATCACGCTGGAAAAGATCGTGCGCGGCAAGCGTATCGCGGTCAGCGAACCCCTGTTTCCCAACTATCTGTTTGTGGAGTTCGACCCGGAGCGCATTCACACCACCACCATCAGCGCCACCCGCGGCGTCAGCCACTTCGTGCGCTTCGGCGCGCTGCCGAGCGTCATCCCGAGCAAGGTGATCGATGAGCTGCGCACGCACGCCAGCGAAACCTATATCGATCCGGAAACCCCGCAGCCGGGGGATACCGTCCTGATCGTCGACGGCGTGTTCGAAGGGCTGCAGGCGATCTACACCGAGCCGGACGGCGAGGCCCGCTCAATGCTGTTGCTCAACCTGATCAACAAACAGGTCAGCCAAAGCATCGACAACCGACAGTTCCAGAAGATGTAATGCAAAAGGCGCCCTCAGGCGCCTTTTTGTTGGCTCATTTCACGCTTAGCGACGCGACGCATCGTCATGCAGCCACTGTGCGACACGCTTGGCGAAGTAGGTCAACACGCCGTCGGCGCCGGCGCGTTTGAAGCACATCAACGACTCCATCACCGCAGGCTGCTCCTGCAGCCAGCCGTTCTGAATCGCCGCCATATGCATGGCGTACTCGCCGGACACCTGATAAGCGAAGGTTGGCACGCCGAAAGTATCCTTCACGCGGCGCACAACGTCGAGGTACGGCATGCCCGGTTTCACCATCACCATATCCGCGCCTTCCTGCAGATCCTGTGCAATCTCCTGCAGCGCTTCATCGCTGTTGGCCGGATCCATCTGATAGGTCTTCTTGTTGCCACCCTTCAGATTGCCGCTGGAACCCAGCGCATCGCGGAACGGGCCGTAGTAACAGGAAGCATACTTGGCGGAGTAGGCCATAATCTGGGTGTTCACCAGACCCTGTAATTCCAGACGATCGCGGATCGCCCCGATGCGGCCGTCCATCATGTCACTCGGCGCCACGATTTCCGCGCCCGCTTCGGCATGGGAAAGCGCCTGACGCACCAGGATGTCTTTGGTCACGTCGTTAATCACATAACCCTGCTCATCGATTACCCCATCCTGCCCGTGCGTGGTGTAGGGATCGAGCGCTACGTCAGTCAGAATGCCCAGCTCAGGCACCGCGTCTTTCAGCGCGCGCACCGTGCGCTGCACCAGCCCTTCCGGGTTATAGGCTTCTTCCGCATGCAGCGATTTCAGACCTGGCTCAATCACCGGGAACAGGGAGATCACCGGCACGCCGAGTTTGGCGATGGTTTCCGCTTCCTTGACCAGCAGATCGATCGTCATGCGCGATACGCCCGGCATCGAGGCCACTTCTTCCTGACGGTTGCTGCCTTCCATGACAAACACCGGATAAATCAGGTCGTTGACCGTCAGTTGGTTCTCGGCCACCAGGCGGCGGCTGAAGTCATGACGGCGCACGCGGCGCATACGGCGACCAGGGAAGGTGCCCGGAAATGCATAGCTCATAGTTTTCTCCTAGCTCAAACCAGCCGGAATAGCCGGCGGGCGTTCTCATCGGTTTTTTGCCCCAGCCATTGCGGCTCTTCCTGTCGCCAGACGGCGACCTGATGCACGATATGGGGCAGGAAACAGGGTTCGTTGCGGCGAGATGCGGGTTTAGGCTGTAAATCCCGGGGCAACAGATAAGGGGCGTCAGTTTCCAGCAGCAGACGCTCGGCCGGGATCTGCGGCAACAGGGCGCGCAATTCCAGGCCGCGCCGCTCGTCGCAGACCCAACCGGTAATCCCGATCGACAGGCCCAGCGACAGGCAGCGGGTTAATTCTTCGGCGGTGCCGGTGAAGCAGTGCACCACGGACGCGGGCAGTTTATCCAACCACGGCGTCAGTAGCTCGGCAAAACGTGCGTGTGCGTCGCGGCAATGAAGAAACACCGGCAGCGCCAACTCCGCCGCCAGCGCCAGTTGCGCGGTGAACGCCGCTTCCTGCTGCGCGGGCGTCGAGAAATTGCGGTTGAAATCCAGGCCGCATTCGCCGATCGCCGCCACTTCAGGGCGCGCGGCCAACGCATAAATCTGCTCGGCGGTGTGTTCATCCCAGCCGCTGGCGTAGTGCGGATGCACGCCGGCGCTAGACCAACAGTAGCCCGCATGTTGCCGCGCCAGTTCGGCGGCCTCGCGGCTCTCCGCCAGATCGGTGCCGGTAATCAACATCCCCGTCACGCCCGCGGCGCGGGCGCGTTCCACCACCGCCTGGCGATCTTTGGCGAATTGGCTGCTGGTGAGATTAACGCCGATATCAAACATGGTTTTTTCCAAAGCAAAAGCCGCCCAATGGGCGGCTTCGCAATCAATGTGGATCAGGGTGCTGGGGGTTCGTCACCCTCGTCTTCTTCTTCCGCTTGCGGACGACGCTTGCCGGTATAGAAGCGAGCGAAGAATACCCCCACTTCAAACAGCAGATACATCGGTATTGCCAACAGGGTTTGCGAGAACACGTCCGGCGGCGTCAACAGCATGCCGACCACAAACGCGCCGACCAATACATACGGCCGTTTCTTCTTCAGATCTTCCGGCGAGGTGACGCCACTCCAGCACAGCAGAATGATGGCGACCGGCACTTCGAAGGCAACGCCGAACGCCATAAACAGCGCCATGACGAAATCGAGGTAGTTTTTAATGTCGGTCGCAATGGTCACCCCCATCGGCGCGGTCTTGGCAAAGAAGCCGAAGGCCAGCGGGAACACGATGAAGTAGGCGAAGGCCATGCCGAGGTAGAACAGCAGGCTGCTGGACACCAGCAGCGGCATCATCAGGCGGCGTTCATGCTTGTACAGAGCCGGCGCGATGAATGCCCACACCTGATACAGAATCATCGGCGCGGAGACGAACACCGAGACGATCATGGTCAGCTTGATCGGCGTAAAGAACGGTGACGCCACGTCGGTGGCGATCATGCTCGCCCCGGCCGGCAGCTGTTTGAGCAGCGGTGCAGAAACCAGCTGGTAGATGTCGTTGGCGAAAAACACCAGCACCACGAACACCGCCAGCACGCAAATAATCGAGTTCAACAGCCGCTTGCGCAGCTCTATCAGATGACTGATAAGGGGTTGGGTATCTTCAACAGCCATGTATTAACGATCGCCACTAGGTTGGTGAGACGCTGGGGTTTTATCCGCAACAGGTTCGACAGGTGCCGGCGCGGTTTCCACCGGTGCTTTGGCCGGTTGCGCCGCCACGGGCGCAGCCGGGGACGCAGCCGCAACGGCCTCAGGCTCCGCTGCCGGTTTTGGCACGGCGGCGGGCGCGCTGGCGCGGGTTGCCGCTTCCGCCGGCGTCACGCCGTCGTGCAAGGCTTCCGGATCGATGGCCTGCGGGTTATGAATGGTGTTCGCCAGCTCTTCTGTCTCGCCCCGGTAGGTGCGTTTCAATGATTCCGCCGCGTCTTTCAGCTCATCCATCGATGCCTTCAGTTCCGGCGTCAGGTTCTGCAGGCCGGCCTGTTCGGCTTTTTTCAGGCTGTCCTGCAGCTCCTGCAGCTTCAGTTCCTGAGACAGTTCGTGCTGCACCGAGGCCGCCAGCGAGCGCAGCGCGCGGATCCAGCCCGACACCGTTCTGACCGCGACCGGCAACCGTTCCGGCCCCAGAACAATCAGGCCGATCACCAGCACCAGCAGCAGCTCACTAAACCCAATGTCAAACACGGTTTATACCTGCTCTTTGTTCTTCGACTCTTCCGGTTTCACTTCCGGCTGCTTATCGGTAATAGGCTTGGCCGCGAAGTCAGCGTCATCCAGGCTGCTTTTTTCAGCCGTGTTGGGGTTCGACGGCGTATCGTCGCCGATCGCCTTTTTGAAGCCCTTGATCGAGGCGCCGAGATCGGAGCCCAGCGTGCGCAGTTTTTTGGTGCCGAACAGCAGCACCACGATCACTGCGATGATCAACAATTGCGTAATACTAATACCGCCCATTTCAATTACCTCTAATTTTAAAGGGTCTTTTAAAGCCAGCCCGCATTATAGGCTCGGCCTTACCAGAGTAACGAATTAAATCAGGTGGTTCGCTTCCAGCCAATCACCCAGCATACGATGCCGGCGGCCATCATCCAGGCGGGAAACACCTCGATTTGCCCCAGCAGCAACAGCGTACCGCTTACTAACAGTGTAGCGCCAACGCCGAACAAATAACGTGACTGCCCCTGACGAACCCGCTGAGCCTGCATTTGGTTGGTCAGCTTATCAACGCTTTGTTGCAACAGTTTATGCTGCTGCAGGCTGTCGTAAAACAGCTCGGGCAGTTCCGGCAGCTTCTCCGCCCAGAACGGCGCTTTCTCTTTCAGCGCGCGCACCACGGCAGGAATGCCGACCTGATCGCGCAGCCAGCTCTCGAGGAACGGCTTGGCGGTAGTCCACAGATCCAGCTGCGGGTAGAGCTGGCGCCCCAGCCCTTCAACATACAGCAAGGTCTTCTGCAATAACACCAGCTGCGGCTGCACTTCCATATTGAAGCGGCGCGCAGTGTTGAACAGGTTCAGCAGCACGTTGCCGAAGGAAATTTCCGCCAGCGGCTTCTCGAAAATCGGCTCGCACACGGTGCGAATGGCGAATTCGAAGTCTTCCACGTTGGTGTCGCGCGGCACCCAACCGGAGTCGACGTGCAGTTCCGCCACCTTGCGGTAATCGCGGTTGAAGAAGGCGATGAAGTTTTCCGCCAGATAGCGCTTGTCATCCTTGTTCAGCGAGCCGACGATGCCGCAGTCGATGCCGATATAGCAAGGATCTTCAGGATGTTCGTAGCTGACGAAAATATTACCGGGATGCATGTCCGCATGGAAGAAGCTGTCGCGGAATACCTGGGTAAAGAACACCTGGACGCCGCGTTCCGCCAACAGTTTCATGTTGGTGCCCTGCCGTTCAAGCGTGGCGATGTCCGAGACCGGAATGCCGTAGATGCGTTCCATCACCAATACGCTTTCACGGCAGTAGTCGGAATAAACTTCCGGTACGTACAGCATCGGGCTGCCGTCGAAATTGCGGCGCAGCTGAATGGCGTTGGCCGCTTCGCGCAGCAGGTTCAATTCGTCCAGCAGGGTTTTCTCGTACTCGCGCACCACTTCACGCGGACGCAGACGGCGGCCGTCCGGCAACAGCTTCGGCACCCAGCCGGCCAACCGGTACATCAGCCGCACGTCGGCCTTGATGATCGGCCCGATATCCGGCCGGATCACCTTCAGCACCACTTCCTGGCCGGTGGTTTTCAACCGCGCGGTATGCACCTGCGCGATCGAGGCAGAGGCCAACGGCTGCTGATCGAAATCGTCGAACCAGGTTTCCAGTGGGCCACCCATCGCCAGCTCGATATGTTTACGCGCCAGCGCGCCGTCGAAAGGCGCCACCCGATCCTGCAGCAACGTCAGCTGATCGGCAATGTGCGGCGGAAACAGATCGCGACGGGTCGACATCATCTGGCCGAACTTGATCCATACCGGCCCCAGCTCCTGCAGCGCCAGCCGCAGACGTTCGCCCAGCGGCTTGTCCTTGTGCCGATTCGGCATCCAGAACAGCAGACGGCGGCCAAAGCGCAGCGGCAGCGTCAAACGCATTTTAGGGATCAGTTCGTCCAGCCCATAGCTGAGAAAAACGCGGACGATAAAATACAAACGGCGCAGTTCGCCTGGGGTCATCGCTTGCCCTCCAACTTGTCCATGCGGGCAAACAGCGCTTCCGCGCTGCGGGCGAGAGCATCAACTTCTTCGTTGAACCACACCACTTCCAGTGGCCCCGGCGCCAGGCGCCACTCTTCCGTCAACGTCTCCGCCATGTCCTGCTGCCGGCGCATAAAGCCGGCTTTCAGCAGCGAGGCGCCTTTTCCCAGCGCCTGCGTAATGCCCTGGGCGGCGATATCGCCGATGTAAGGCGCCAGCCACTCCGCCGGATCCCACTCCGCCAGATCGAGCAGACCAACCAGCTGTTGCACCACCTGAATATCGCCTTCCACCGTCAATTCGCCGCTGCGCATCAGCACCGGCAACTGCTGGCGATCGCGCAGCTTCAGTAAGAAGGGAATGCGGCTGCGCACCGTGCAATCGGCGCTGTCTTCAGACTGCCCCAGCACGTCCACGCGCAGTTCGCTGAACACCAGCACCAGCGGCGAAGCCAGCTCTTCCAGTTCGATGCGCAGCACCTTGCCCGCCAGGCGTTGGCGAGCGGCTTTCATGCTGCGATCGCGAAACAGCAGGTTATTCAGCGAGGTTTCCAGCGCAGCGGTCAGCAGAGGGGTAAACAGCATCGGCATCTCCCTCTCAGAACTTGAAGCCGCGATGCAGGGCGACAATCCCACCGGTCAGGTTGAAATAGGTGACGTTTTCAAAACCGGCGCTGCTCATCATGCCCTTCAGGGTTTCCTGATCGGGGTGCATGCGGATCGATTCCGCCAGGTAGCGGTAGCTGTCCGGATCTTTCACCACCAACTCGCCGATCTTCGGCAGCACGTGGAAGGAGTAGGCATCGTAAGCCTTGCTCAGCGGCGCCAGCAGCGGCTTGGAGAACTCCAGCACCAGCAGGCGGCCGCCCGGCTTGAGCACGCGGAACATTGAGCGCAGCGCTTTGTCTTTGTCGGTGACATTGCGCAGGCCGAAGGAGATGGTGATGCAATCGAAGTAGTTGTCCGGGAACGGCAGCGCTTCGGCGTTGGCCTGCACGTAATTGATGTTGCCGACGATGCCGCGATCGCGCAGTTTCTCGCGCCCCATCTTCAGCATCGAATCGTTGATGTCCGCCAGCACCACCTGCCCCTGCTCGCCGACCATGCGGGAGAACTTGGCGGCCAGGTCGCCGGTACCGCCGGCCAGATCCAGCACGCGCTGCCCGCGGCGCACGCCGCTGCAGTCAATGGTGAAACGCTTCCAGATACGGTGGATGCCGAACGACATCAGGTCGTTCATCACGTCATACTTTGCCGCTACCGAATGAAAAACGTCCGCCACCATGGCCTGTTTTTCGTCTCTAGCGACGGTGCGAAAACCGAAATCGGTGGTTTCCTGCGGTTGATCTGCCATTGTCCTGCCTGCTATTCAGTCAATTTTGTGTGGATGAGTGTACCAGAAGCTCGGAGAATACCCCACCTCGCCACGGCCTCAGCCGTGCGAAACGAAGCCCGGTTCCCCGGCGGTATCGTCATCGTCTTTCGTCTGCGGCAGCGCGGCGACATCGTCGTCGTTCGCCTCTTCCGCTTCATCGTGTTGCGCGCCGGCTTGCTGCGCCAGCAGCGGGTTTATCGGCCGTTTGACCTCAACCCCCAGCGCGCGGAAACCTTCAATTTGGCCGATAAGATTACCACGGCCTTCGCTCAGTTTGTTCATCGCCTGACGATAACTGCCCTGCGCCTTGTCCAGGCTCTGCCCCAGCGCGGACATATCGTCCACGAACAGCCGCATCTTGTCATACAGTTTCGCCGCGCGATCGGCGATGCGCTGCGCGTTCTGGCTTTGATGCTCATAGCGCCACAGGTTGGTGATGGTGCGCAGCGCCACCAGCAACGTGGTCGGGCTGACCAGCATGATGTTGTGCTTGAGCGCTTCGCTGATCAGCTCCGGTTCGCGATCGATAGCCAGCAGGAAGGCGGGCTCGACCGGAATGAACATCAGCACATAGTCCAACGAGCGCAGCCCCGGCAGCTGCTGATAGTCCTTGCGGCCCAGCATGCGAATGTGGCCGCGCAGCGAGGCGATATGTTCGCTCAGCGCCGCTTCGCGCTCCACCTCGTCTTCACCGTTGAAATAGCGCTCGTAGGCGATCAGCGACATCTTGGCGTCGATCACCACGTCCTTGCCCTGCGGCAGGCGCACGATCACATCGGGCTGCATGCGGCTCTGGTGATCCACCCGCACGTTGACCTGCGTTTCATACTCGTGCCCTTCGCGCAGGCCGGAAGCCTCCAGCACCCGGCTCAGCACCACCTCGCCCCAGTTGCCCTGCGTCTTGTTATCGCCTTTGAGCGCCTTGGTGAGGTTGATAGCTTCGCGCGCCATCTGCGCGTTCAACTGCTGCAGATTGCGTATCTCGTGCGTCAACGTGTGGCGCTCCCGCGCCTCCTGGCCAAAACTGTCCTGCACCTGCCGGCGGAACCCGTCCAGCTGTTCACGCAGCGGCAGCAGCAACCGATCCAAGCTTTGCTTATTTTGCTCGTCCACCTTGCGGCCGCTGTGTTCAAAAATGCGGTTGGCGAGGTTTTCAAACTGGGTGGTGAGGCGCTGTTCGCTGTTGATAAGCAGGCGCTGCTTCTCTTCCGCCGCCATACGCGTCTCTTCCAGACGGATGGTGACTTCGCGCAGCTCGGCCTCCTGCGCGCTGTTGACCTCGCGCTGGGCGCGCAGCTCCTGATTAAGCAGTTCACATTCGTTGCGCCAATGGTTGAGCTGTTGCAGCTTTTCATGCCCGGCCGCCAACTGGCTGTGCAGGTTGCGTAGCTCCAGCTCGCTCTGCCGCAGCTGCTGCTCGTGGCGCTGCAGAGCCTCTTGCCGCGCCGCCGTTTCCTGCTGCGCTTGCTGCAACGCTTGCTCCAGCAACCGCAGTTCGGTTTCATGTTGCGCATTCGCCTGCTGCACCCGCAGACTGGCGATCAGCCACCCCAACAGCATGCCGATCGCTACGCCGCCAATCCCATAAATCAGACTGGTATCCACCCTGCCTCCTGTTGCACCTTGCCGTTCCGGCGTTTCGCACGCCCATTGCCCGTCACGTTAAGGGGAGGCTGTATGGATGTCCAGCCTGATTTTGCCCGCCGAGCACAATATTGCGCGGCGCTGCGCAATTTAGCGAGAAATCAGCCCAGCCACTGGCTGAGCCACTTGATGCCGAATGCCCCCGGCGCCAGAATGCCGAACGCCCAGATCATCGCCGACGTGACGTTGGCTAACTGGAAATAACGCTGCGGCATGCCGCAAATGCCGCCCACCAGCGGCACCACGGCGCGCAGCGGGCCGAAGAAGCGGCCGATGAAAATGCCCAGCACGCCCCAGCGTTCAAAGAACGCGTGGCCGCGCACCAGCAGCTGCGGATTGCGCGACAGCGGCCACATATGGGCCACGCGATCCTGATAGTGATAGCCGATCCAGTAAGAGAGCCAGTCGCCGAAAAACGCCCCGACGGCGGCGGCGGCCCAAATCGGCCAAAAGGCGATGCCGCTTTCGCCGATCAGCGCGCCCAGCGCCAGCAGGATCACCGTGGCCGGCAGCAGCAGCGACAAAAACGCCAGCGACTCGCCGAACGCCAGGAAGAAGATGATGGGAATGGCCCAGCCTTCGTGCTGACGCACGACGTCGCTGACCCAGTTGATAACGTCATTGAGGCTCAATGCGGGGCTCCTGATACGCGATAATTCGCCGCCTAGGATAGGCCGGGGCGAGTTAAACCCCGGCTAAACGCTCGGCGATTTACTCGAGGTAGAACGCCTGCAGCGCTTCGCGCTGGGCTGCGCCCAGGCCGTATTCCGCTTCCAGCCAGCGATCGGTGGAACCGTATTGCTGACGGATGCAGCCCAGCGCCGTCATCAGGAACTCCTCGCGCGCGCTGAGCACGTAGGCAAATTGCTCCAGCGCCGCCGCATTCAGCTTGATAGACAGCTGATCCAGCATCTGCTCGCGGAAAGTGGCCAGCGTGGTTTCGGTCAGCAGATAGTCTTCCAGCACCGTCGCTTCGTCTGCCCCCAGCGCGAACAGCACCAGTGCCGAACCGACCCCGGTGCGATCCTTGCCGACCGCGCAGTGCTGCACGATGGCGCCGCCGCCAGGATTGCTCAACAGCTGCGCCAGCCGCTGATAGGCCGCATTGCCGAACGGCAGGCGGCGATACAGCTCCAGCATGAACGCGCGGGCGTCGAAGGCGGCCAGCGTTTCGTTGGTGAGCTTCTCCAGGTTGGCGTTGACTTCGCTGCTCAGCGGGTTAGCCGGCACGTGGTGATAGTCGGCGCCACTCCACAGAATATCCGGCTTGGCCTGCACCTCGTCGGCATCACGGTAGTCCAGCACCGAGCGCACCGGCACGCCGGCGAGAAAGGCGCAGTCGTTTTCCGTCAGCCGCTCGAGGGAACCGGAGCGGAACAGCAGGCCGCGCTTGATGCGGCGCCCGTCGGCCACGCCGTTGCCGCCGAAGTCGCGGAAATTGATGCCGCCGTCGAGCGGCGCGAGCGAAGGATGAAGCAGGATCTGGGCGGTCATAAACGTCCTCGTTGTTTTTGTTATGACAACGCGCGGCGGCCATCGGCGCAGCGCTGAGGAGTATCACCGTAACAGATTCGCCGCGAATGGAAAAACGGGCCGCGTCGGCGGCCCGTTGGGGGAAAGGCGATTACAGCAGGCGGCGGGCGGCGTCCACCACGATCTGCACCGCTTTGCTTTCGGTGTTTTTCATGGTCTCGGCGTTCGGGATCTCTTGCTGGGTGCGGTTGACGATCACCCCGGCCACCATGCCGGCACGCAGGCCCTGGCTGGCGCACATGGTCAGCAGCGTGGCGGATTCCATTTCATAGTTCATCACGCCCATCGCCTGCCACTCTTCCATCGAGCCTTTGAAGCGGCTGACCACACGGCCGGAGTAAGTGTCGTAACGCTCCTGGCCCGGATAGAAAGTATCGGAAGAGGCGGTCACGCCGATGTGCGTGGTGGCGCCGCTGGCCTTGGCCGCTTCCACCAGCGCGGTGGTGCAGGCGAAGTCCGCGACCGCCGGGAACTCCATCGGCGCGAAGTGCAGGCTGGCGCCGTCGAGGCGTACCGCCGCCGTGGTGACCAGTACGTCACCGACGTTGATGTTTGCCTGAATGGCGCCGGTGGTGCCGATGCGCAGGAAGGTGCGAATGCCCAGCTGCGCCAGCTCTTCCACCGCGATAGAGGTAGACGGGCCGCCGATACCGGTAGAGCAGACGATCACCGCCTTGCCGTCCAGCTCCGCGCGCCAGGTAGTGAATTCACGATGGGAGGCCAGATGCACCGGATTTTCCATCAGCTTGGCAATCTTCTCTACGCGCTGCGGATCGCCCGGCACGATGGCAAGCTGGGCCCCTTGTAAATCGTTCTTGGTGAGGCCGAGATGAAAAACGTCAGACTGAGACATACGAGACTCCTCATGGATCATGTTTATTGGGAGGAACAAAAAAGCACTCTACTGAAAATCGCCGCTTAATTTCGTGACGACAATCACTATGAAAAGAGAAACAAATTACATGCTACATATTTTTTGTGATTTTTATCACAAAAAAGAACTATGACGCATCCGGAACGCGCCGCTAAACCTCAGTCTAGCCGACAAACTCGGCTGCTCCTCGCCCGTTGGTTGCCGGCTGAAACTATTTAGCTCATCAATCCGAAATAACCCCAACTTATCGGTTGCTTAGGGACAAAAAAGCCCTCTAACGCACCTTATGGCACTTACGCGGGGCAAAACGCGTAATAACATGATAAAACGCGTTTAAAAATGCCGCAAAGCCAGATAATTAGCCGTTTTTTATCGACTTGTCCGAAAGTGCGCCACGCAGCGCCAATAATGGGTAATCTTTCCTATAGTTAATCTCAGCGCTTTTTTCTATTGCACGGAGACCGCAATGAAAACCGAACATGTGATGACATTAGAACAGGCTCAGGGGGGATTCGCCCCGGCCGCCGCGCCGTTGGCCGCCTCCGCGATTATCACCGACGAACAGGGCATTCACGCCGGGCAAACGACCATTCCTTCTCAGGGCGACGCGCTGCCGGCCTACGTCGCCAAACCCGCCGACCAGAGCGGCCCCTTCCCCATCGTGCTGGTGGTGCAGGAAATCTTCGGCGTCCATGAACATATTCAGGATCTGTGCCGCCGCCTGGCCAAGCAGGGCTATCTGGCGATCGCGCCCGAACTCTATTTCCGCCAGGGCGATGCCAATGACTACACCGATATCGGCGAGCTGTTCCAGCAGTTGGTCACCAAGGTGCCGGATCGTCAGGTGCTGTCGGATCTGGATCACGCCGCGCACTGGGCTATTCGCCACGGCGGCGACGCCGGCAAGCTGGCGATCACCGGTTTTTGCTGGGGCGGCCGCATCACCTGGCTGTACGCGGCGCATAACCCGCAGTTGAAGGCGGCGGTCGCCTGGTACGGCAAACTGGTCGGCGAGAAAACGCTAAACTCGCCGAAGCATCCGGTCGATGTCGCCACCCACCTGTCGGCACCGGTGCTGGGGCTGTATGCCGGGCAGGACAGCGGCATCCCGCTGGAGACGGTGGAAACCATGCGTCAGGCGATCCGCGCCGCCAACGCCGAGGCCGAAATCGTGGTGTATCCCGAGGTCGGGCATGCGTTCAACGCCGATTATCGTCCCAGCTACAACGCCGAAGCGGCGGAGGACGGCTGGCAGCGCATGCTGGCGTGGTTCGCCCAGCACGGCGTCAAATAATTTCCCTCGCATAAAAAAGGGCGCCGAAGCGCCCAATCATCACACCAGTAAATCTATAAGCGGCGGTTTATCCGCCGCACGACATCACGCTTGCTCGCGCAGGCGCTGTGCCGCCAATACCATGTTGGCCAGCGACTGCCGGGTTTCCGGCCAGCCGCGGGTTTTCAGGCCGCAATCCGGGTTAACCCACAGGCGTTCCGCCGGGATGTTCTGCGCCGCTTTACGCAGCAGCGCTTCAATCCATTCCACGCTCGGCACGTTCGGCGAGTGGATATCGTAGACGCCCGGCCCGATTTCGTTCGGGTATTCGAACTCTTTGAAGGCTTCCAGCAGATCCATATCGGAACGCGAGGTCTCGATGGTGATCACGTCGGCGTCCAGCGCGGCGATGGAGTCCATGATGTCGTTGAACTCGCAGTAACACATGTGGGTGTGGATCTGGGTGTCGTCCCGCGCCACGGCGGCGTTCAGTTTGAAGGCGTCCACCGCCCAGTTCAGGTACGCGGCCCAGTCGGATTGGCGCAGCGGCAGCCCTTCGCGCAGCGCGGGTTCGTCGATCTGGATGATGCCGATGCCGGCTTTTTCCAGATCTTCCACCTCATCGCGCAGCGCCAGCGCAATCTGCTTGGCAATCACTTCGCGGGTCACGTCTTCACGCGGGAACGACCAGCACAGGATGGTCACCGGCCCGGTCAACATGCCTTTCACCGGCTTGTCGGTCAGCGACTGGGCGAATTTGGCCCATTCGACGGTGATGGCTTCCGGGCGGCTGACGTCACCGATGATCACCGGCGGCTTCACGCAGCGGGAGCCGTAACTCTGCACCCAGCCATTCTGGGTAAACACGAAGCCGTCGAGGTTCTCGCCGAAATACTCCACCATATCGTTGCGCTCGGCTTCACCGTGCACCAGCACGTCCAGCCCGAGGCGCTCCTGCTCGACGATCGCCTGTTTGATGTGCTCACCGATGCTGGTGCGGTAGTTGTTGCCGTCCAAACGGCCCTGTTTGAAGTCCAGACGCAGGCCGCGGATCTCGGTGGTCTGCGGGAACGAACCGATGGTGGTGGTCGGCCAGGCCGGCAGGTTGAAACGTTCGCGCTGCGCCCTGGCGCGTTCGGCGTAAGCGCTGTGGCGTTCGCTGTCCTGCGCGGTGATCGCCGCCAGGCGGCGCTCGACCTGTGGGTTGTGCACGCGGCTCGACTGACGGCGGGCGCGGATCGGCGCGCTGTAGGCGTCCAGTTCGGCCCGTTTCGTCGCGTCAGGCGCGTTCAGCGCCGAGCTCAACAGCGCCAGCTCGGCGCATTTTTGCAGGGCGAAGGCGAACCAGCTTTTCACTTCTTCGTCCAGACGGCTTTCCACGCTCAGATCGATCGGGCTGTGCAGCAGTGAACAGGAGCTGCCGATCCACAGCGGACGGCTGCCCACCAGCGGCTGAAGACGTTCGAACCAGCGGCTCAGATCGGCGCGCCAGACGTTGCGGCCGTTGATTACCCCCAGCGACAGCAGCCAGTCTTGCGGCAATGCGGCGCTCAGCGCGGCGATATCGTCATGGCCGGCGACCAGATCGACATGCAGCCCCTGCACCGGCAGCGTGCGGACGGTATCGAGGTTGTGGCCGACGCTGTCGAAATACGTGGTCAGCAGCAGCTTCACCTGCCCCTGCAGTGCGTCGTAAGCCGGTTTGAACGCATCCAGCCAGGCTTGCGGCAGTTCCAGCACCAGCGCAGGCTCATCAATTTGCACCCACTCGACGCCGCGTTTCGCCAGCTCGGCCAGCACCCGTTGGTAAACCGGCAGGATGTCTTTCAGCAGCGACAGGCGGTCGAACGCCTCGCCCTTCACCTTACCCAGCCACAGATAGGTCACCGGGCCCAGCAGCACCGGCTTGATGCGATGGCCGAGCGCCAGCGCTTCGTCCACTTCGTCCAGCAACTGAGTCCAGCCCAGCTTGAACTGCTGGCCTTGCTGGAATTCGGGCACCATGTAGTGATAGTTGGTGTTGAACCATTTGGTCATTTCCGCCGCGGCCGCCGGCTCGCCGGTCGGTGCGCGGCCACGGCCGATGCGAAACAGCGTGTCCAGATCGATCGTGCCATCCGCATTCTGATGGCGCGCCGGCACGTTGCCCAGCAGCAGGCTGGTGGTCAACACATGATCGTACCAGGCGAAATCGCCGACCGGCACCAAATCCACCCCGGCCTGCTGTTGCTGTTGCCAATGACGAGCGCGCAGCTCGCGGCCAACCGCCAACAGCTCTTCCTGCGTTGAGTTGCCGGCCCAGTAGCTTTCCTGAGCTTTTTTCAGCTCACGTCGTAGCCCAACGCGAGGAAAACCCAGTGTGTGATTCAAAATTGCCATCGTCATATTCCCCATTTAGCCGTCCAGATGTTTACACATCCATAATCAGCAGGTACTGTATTAACCACAAGCGCAATTTATTCACTGTCAATGTGAAGGACTCTCATGATCGAACTGAAACATTTACGGACGCTGCAGGCCCTGCGCAACAGCGGTTCGTTGGCGGGGGCGGCGGCCCAACTTCATCAGACGCAGTCTGCCCTGTCGCACCAGTTCAGCGATCTTGAGCAACGTCTGGGCTTCAAGCTGTTCGTGCGCAAGAGCCAGCCCCTGCGCTTCACCGCCCAGGGCGAGATCCTGCTGCAGCTGGCGGAGCAGGTGCTGCCGCAGATCCAGCAGGCGCTGCAGGCCTGCCACGAGCCGCATCAGACCACGCTGCGCATCGCCATCGAATGCCACAGCTGCATTCAGTGGCTGACGCCGGCGCTGGACAACTTCCGCCGGCGTTTCCCGCAGGTGGTGATGGACTTTACTTCCGGCGTGACTTTCGATCCGCAGCCGGCCTTGCAACAGGGCGAACTGGATCTGGTGATGACGTCGGATATTCTGCCGCGCAGCGGCCTGCACTATTCACCGATGTTTGATTTCGAGGTACGCCTGGTGCTGGCGCCGGATCATCCGCTGGCCGGCAAGCCGCACATCGAGCCGGCAGACTTGGGTGACGAAACGCTGTTGATTTACCCGGTGCAGCGCCAGCGGCTGGATATCTGGCGGCATTTTCTGCAGCCGGCGGGCGTTAGCCCGGCGTTGAAGAACGTCGATAACACGCTGCTGCTGATTCAGATGGTATCGGCGCGGATGGGGATTGCGGCGCTGCCGCACTGGGTGGTGGAGAGTTTCGAACAGCAGGGGCTGATAGTGACCAAAACCCTGGGTGACGGCCTGTGGAGCCGCTTGTACGCCGCCGTGCGCGACGGCGAACAGCGCCAGGCGGTGACCGAGGCCTTTATCCGCTCGGCCCGCCAGCACGCCTGCGATCATCTGCCGTTTGTGCGCGACGCGGCACGCCCTGGCGCTGCCGGTGCCAAAGCGTTGACGGCCGACGTATAAACGTGCCGGGTGGCCCGCCCGCTTAGCCGAGCCGTTTCGGCGCCACCCAGCGCCGGTGCACCCACAGCGAAGCGACGATCACCGCCCCGCCGATGATAAAGCTCGGCCAATGCGGCTGCTGTTGCCAGATGGCCAGGTTGACCAACAAACCGGCCGGCACATGCATGTTGTTCATGATGCCGAGCGTGCCGGCATCCACCTGCGTCGCGCCATAGTTCCACATGAAGTAGCCCAGCCCCGACGCCACCACGCCCAGCCAGATCAACACGCCCCACTGCAGATTGGTGGTCGGCAGCTGCTGCGGATTGCCCCACAGGAACCAGGCCACCACCGCCACCACCGCCGCCCCCAGGTAGAACCAGGAAAATGCGGTGTGCTGCGGCAAGGGGTGCACTTCCATCAGGCGCTTATAGCCGACCATGCCGATGGCGAAGCTGATATTCGCCGCCTGCACCAACAGCAGCCCCCACCAAAAGTGTTCGCTCAGCTGGTGATAGCGGATGATCGCCGCGCCCAGCACTGCCAGCAGCGCGCTGAATACGTAGCCCCACCGCAGACGCCGGCCGCTCAGCAAGTCATAGATCAGCGTGATATACAGCGGCGTCAGCACGGTGAACAGCAGGAATTCGGGCACCGTCAGGTAGAGATAGGCGCGGAAGCTGAACAGGTACATGATGCCCAGTTGGAAAGCGCCCACCAGCATATACAGCAGGATCACCCTGGGCTTGATATTGCGCCAGCGCAGAAACGGCAGGAACACCAACGCCGCCAGCCCGATGCGCACCAGCGCCGAGAACCCGCTGTCGACCTGGCCCGCCAGGTACTCGCCAATCAGGCTGAAAGAAAACGCCCACAGGATGGTGGTTATAACCAAAAGCAGCACGATGGGTTCACCCTAAAAAGACCGAAAGGGCGATTGTAACGGAAGATGCGCGCCGCGTTGGCGAAAAGGCGGTTTACATCTGAACAAAATACAAACTACCGGCAAAATTTCACCGTTGGGTTAGGCTTAATAAAAAGGCGAGGTAACCATCATGAAAACTTCTCACATCCTGTTTGTTCTGCTGTGGCTGCCCGGCCTGGCTGCGGCGGCCAACGGCGTAACCGACCTGCGCTCACAGCAGCAGTTGCTCAACCAAAACAGCCAACAGGCTCAGCAACAGCGCCTGTTGAACAATCGGCAGATGGATCAACGCCGCCTGCAGCAGCAACGGCAGTTCGACAATCAACGGCAGCAGCTGCTGCAAACCACGCCGAACGGCGGGCAGCTGCTGCCCAACGGCAACCAGCCGCGCGATCCGTTCAATCGCACCGCGCCGGCGGTGCCGCAGGCGCCGATGCCGGCTACGCCCGCACGCCCATAACGGTGAGGATCAGCGGCGTAGTGATCGCCGCCAGCACGGTGGACATCACCAGGCTGGTGGCGGCCGGGCCGGTGAGCGTATTGAACTGGCGCGACATCAGGTAGACGTTCACCCCCACCGCCATCGAGCCCAGCAGCACCACAACCCGGGTCTCCATCGGCGGCAGATCCATCATCCAGGCCAGCAGCCAAATCACTAATGGCTGCACCAGCAGTTTCAGCACGCAGATGGCGCTGCTCAGCCGCCAGCCTTCGCCGATGCGGTACTCCGCCAGCCCCATGCCAAGCACCACCAGCGACAGCGGCGCTGCCACCTGGCCGAGCATGCTGATCGGCCGATCGACGAAGGCCGGCAGCGGCAGGCCGGTCAGGCTGAACAGGGTGCCGGACAGAATGCCGACGATCAGCGGATTGGTCAGCACGCTGCGCGCGGTTTTGGCGAAGCCGCTCAGCGTCGGCGAGCCGTTGCGCGCCCATTCGATCGACACCGTCACCAGCGTCCACAGGATCAGGCCGTTGAACACCAGCACCAGCGCCACCGACGGGATCGCCGCCTCCCCCAGCATTACGCCGGCGATCGGCAAGCCGAGCATCACGTTATTGGAGAAAATGCCGCCCAGCGCAAACACCGATCCGGCGACGCCATCCAGCCGAAAGAGGTGCCGGGCGACGAGACGGCCGAGCACGAACACGATCAGGCAACTGCCGAAAAACGCGATCAGCAGCCGGGCGTCGACCGCCGGGCGCTGCGAGAAGTCGCACATCATGCGAAACAGCATGGCGGGCAAGGCGAGGGAAAACACGAAGCGCGTCAGGCCATCGGTGATGCCGGCAGGCCATTTCCCCCAGCGAATCAGCCCATAACCCAACGCGATCAGCACAAACAGCGGTAAAGACAGCACGATCTGGTGCCACAGTGACATCATAAAGCCAGGCATCGCATTCCTTCCGGTGGTGCGGCGGCAAGGCTTGTCGTCGCGGGATTCATCGGCGCCGGATTAAAAATCCGGGCCGATTAAATCTATCCGGTCGGTGCAAATGCAGTCAACGCCCCAGTCGAGCAGCAGGCGCGCGCGATCCGGCTGGTTGACGGTATACACCAGAATGCGCAGCCCGGCGTCTTTCAACGCTTTTACCCGCTCGGCGGTCAGCGCTTTATGATCGATATGCAGCGAGACGCAATCCAGGCGTTCGGTCAGCTCGCGCCAGTTGTCGTCCCAGTCCTCCAGCAGCAGGCCGCGCGGCAAATCCGGCACGGTGCGCTGCGCCGCCGCCAGCGCTTCTACCGAGAAGGAGGAAAGCAGCGGATCGGTCTGCCCTTGCCACAGCAGCCGCGCCGCCAGCGCCACCACCCGGCCGGTTTCATCGTCGCTGCCGGTGGTCGGCTTGATCTCGATATTGGCCATCAGGCCGTGTTCCTGGCAGCGTTCCGCCACCTCCGACAGCAGCGGCAGCCGCTCGCCCTTGAAGGCCGAGCTGTACCAGTTGCCGGCGTCCAGCTGCACCAGTTTGTCCCACGGCAGCTCGCCCGCCACGCCCCAGCCGTTGCTGGTGCGATCCAGCGTGTCGTCGTGCAGCAGGAAAATTTGCCCGTCCTGCGCCAGCTTGGCGTCGAACTCGATCATCTTGTGGCCGTGGCGCGCGCCGACGTCGATCGCCGCCAGGGTGTTTTCCGGCGCCAGAGAACCGCCGCCGCGGTGGGCGACAATATGAGGGTAAGGCCAGGGTCTCGTCATCAATCCATCCGTAATCCGCTGTCGGTGTCAAAGAAGTGCAGCGCCTGAGCAGGCAGCTGCAAATATAGCGTACTGCCCGCCGCCGGCAAGGTTTCATGCGATAGCCGCACGATCACCCCGTGGCCGCCCCACTGGCCGTGCGCCAGATTGTCGGCCCCCAGCAGCTCCAGCGTCTGCAGCTGCAGCGGCACGCCCTGGCCTTGCGCCACCAGTTGAATATGCTCCGGCCGAATGCCCAACGTCAACGGCCGCCCCGCCCACTGCGGTTTGGCCGCCGGCAACGGCAGCGCCATGCCGTCCGCCAGCAACAGCTGGCCGCCGTCGGCGCTCAGGGTGCCTGGCAGCAGGTTCATCGCCGGCGATCCGATAAAGCCGGCGACGAACAGCGAAGCCGGCCGCTGATACACCTCGCTCGGGGTGCCGATCTGCTCCGCCACGCCCTTGCTCATCACGATCACCCGCTGCGCCAACGTCATCGCCTCCACCTGATCGTGGGTCACGTACAGGCTGGTGGTTTTCAGACGACGATGCAGCTGTTGCAGCTCCAGGCGCATCTGCACCCGCAGCTTGGCGTCCAGGTTGGACAGCGGCTCATCGAACAGGAATACCGCCGGTTCGCGCACGATGGCGCGCCCCATCGCCACGCGCTGGCGCTGGCCGCCGGAAAGCTCGCGCGGTTTGCGTTTGAGCAGCGGCTCCAGCTCCAGGATCCGTGCCGCTTCTTCCACCCGCTGGCGGATATGATCCTTGCCGAAACCGCGGATCTTGAGGCCGTAGGCCATGTTGTCGTACACGCTCATGTGCGGATAGAGCGCGTAGTTCTGGAACACCATCGCGATGCCGCGATCCTTGGGCTCCAGATCGGTCACGCGCCGGGTATCGATATAGATATCACCACTGGTGGTGCGTTCCAGCCCGGCCACCATCCGCAGCAGCGTGGATTTGCCGCAGCCGGACGGGCCGACCATCACGATGAATTCGCCGTCCGCCACGTCGAGGTCGATCTGTTTGATCACCGGCGTTTTACCGTCGTAAGACTTGGTGACCGCCTGTAGTTTTAATCCTGCCATCGTCGTTATTTCTCGCTATCAACCAGACCGCGCACAAACCAGCGCTGCATCAGAAGCACCACCGCCAGCGGTGGCAATAAAGTCAGAATCATCGCCGCCATCACCTGGTTCCACTGGGTCGGCGCGCCGGAGGTGGAGATCATGCTCTTGATGCCCGCCACCGCGGTGCCCATCGAGGCGTCGCTGGTGATCAGGATCGGCCACAGGTATTGGTTCCAGCCGTAGATAAAGGTGATGACGAACAGCGCCGCCAGATTGGTTTTCGACAGCGGCAGCACGATGTCCCAGAAGAAACGCATCGGCCCGGCGCCGTCGATGCGCGCCGCCTCCAGCAGCTCATCCGGCAGCGTCATGAAGAACTGGCGCAGCAGGAAGGTCGCGGTGGCCGAGGCCATCAGCGGCAGCGTCAGGCCGGTGTAGCTGTCCAGCAGGTTGAGGTTGGAGATCACCTCCACCGTCGGGAAGATACGCACCTCCACCGGCAGCATCAGGGTGAGGAAAATCAGCCAGAAGAACAGGCTGCGCAGCGGAAAGCGGAAGTACACGATGGCGTAAGCCGACAGCACCGACACCGCGATCTTGCCGAAGGTGATCGCCAGCGCCATGATCACGCTGTTCAGCAGCAGCAGCGAGAACGGCACCTTGAGGTTGCCCACGCCGCCCTGCCAGATATTGCGGATGTTTTCCCACAGGTGGCCGCCGGGCACCAGCGTCATCGGCACCTGAAACACCTGCTTGTCGTCCAGCGTGGCGGCGACAAAGGCCACGTACAGCGGGAACAGCACCACCAGCACGCCGATAATCAGCATCACATGGCTGAAGATATCCAGCCCGCGTCGATTCTCAATCATTGATAGCGCACCTTACGTTCAACGAAGCGGAACTGGATCACCGTCAGGCCGATCACCAGCAGCATCAGGATCACCGACTGCGCGGCAGAGCTGGAGAGATCCAATCCGGCGAAGCCTTCGCGGTAGATCTTGTAGATCAACGTGGTGGTGGACTGCACCGGCCCGCCGCCTGTGGCGGCGTCGATCACCGGGAAGGTATCGAAGAAGGCGTACACCAGATTGACCACCAGCAGGAAGAAGCTCACCGGCGCGATCAGCGGCAGCACCAGATGGAAGAAACGCCGCACCGGGCCGGCGCCGTCGATGGCCGCCGCCTCCACCAGCGAGCGCGGGATCGACTGCAGCGCCGCGAGGAAAAACAGGAAGTTATAGCTTATCTGCTGCCATACCGAGGCCAGCACCACCAGGAACATCGCCTGGCCGCTGTTTTGCGCATGGTTCCAGTTATAGCCCAGCCCGTTGAGGAAATGGGTGATCAACCCCAGGCCGGGGTTGAACAGAAAGATCCACAATACCGCCGCCACCGCCGGCGCCACCGCATAGGGCAGGATCATCAGCGTGCGATAGAGCCGGCTGCCGCGCAGCACGTAGTCCACCAGCGCGGCGAAGAACAGCGAAACCGCCAGCCCGATGCCCGCCACCAGGAAGCTGAAGATCAGCGTGGTGTAGAACGAGTCGAGGTAGTAAGGATCCTGAAACAGCTGCTTAAAGTTATCCAGCCCGACAAACTGGCTGGACAGGCCGAACGGATCGAGGCTCTGCACCGAATACCACAGCGCCTCGCCGGCGGGCCATAAAAAGAAGACGGCGGTAATCAGCAGCTGCGGCAGCACCAACGCATAGGGCAACCAGCTGCAGCCGAAACCGGGACGGGAAGATGACATAGCAGTTAAACCATTAATCGGGTACGGAAGGATCGGCGTGAAGACGCGAGCCCGGTCTGCCGGGCCCGCGACGCAGGGTTACTTGGTCGATGCTTCGAAACGGCGCAGCAATACATCACCGCGCTGCACGGCGGCGTCCAACGCCTGCTGAGGCGTTTTCTTGCCGGTCCATACGCCTTCCAGCTCCTCATCCACCACGCTGCGGATCTGCGGCATGTTGCCCAGGCGCAGGCCCTTGGTGAACGGCAACGGCGGCTTGTTCAGCATCTGGCGAGTGGCGACGTCGGCGCCCGGGTTCTTGTCGTAGAAGCCCTGCTGCTTGGTCAGATCGTAAGCCGCGGTGGTGATCGGCAGATAGCCGGTCTTCTGGTGCCATTCGGCGGCGATTTCCGGCTGCGCCAGGTACTGCAGGAACTCGGCCACGCCCTTGTAGGTGGCGGCGTCTTTGCCGTTCATCACCCACAGGCTGGCCCCGCCGATGATGGCGTTCTGCGGCGCGTTTTTCGCGTCGGCGTCGTACGGCATCATGCCGACGCCGTAGTTGAATTTGGCGTAGTGCTTGATGTCCGCCAGCGAACCGGATGACGCGGTGGTGATGGCGCAGTCGCCGTTATAAAACTTCTCGGTGGATTCGTCTTTGCGGCCGAAGTAGGTGAAATCACCCTTCTTGTTCATCGCTTCGAGCAGCGCGATATGCTTGACCTGCAGCGGCTTGTTGAACTCCAGCTTGGCGTTGGTGCCGCCGAAACCGTTGTTTTCGCTGGCGAACGGCACGCCGTGCCAAGCGCTGAAGTTCTCCAGCTGGATCCAGCCCTGCCAGCCGCTGGCGTAGCCGCACTTCATGCCGGCCTCACGCAGTTTGGCGGTATCCGCCGCCAGCTCTTGCCAGGTTTTCGGCGGCTGATCCGGGTTCAGGCCGGCCTTCTTGAAGGCGTCTTTATTGTAGTACAGCACCGGCGTGGAGCTGTTGAACGGCTGCGACAGCAGATGGCCGCTCTTGTTGTCGGTGTAATAGCCGGCAACCGTCGGCACGAACACCGACTCGTCGAAGTTGATGCCGGCCTCTTTAAACACTTCGTAGACCGGTTTGATGGCCTTGCTGGCCATCATGGTGGCGGTGCCCACCTCGTAAACCTGCAGGATCGCCGGCGCCTTGCCGGAGCGGTAAGCGGCGATGCCCGCCGCCAGGCTCTGTTCGTAGTTGCCTTTGTAAACCGGCACAATCTTGACGTCGCTGTGCGACTGGTTGAAGCGATCCGCCAGGGAGTCCACTTCCTTACCCAGTTCGCCTTCCATCGAATGCCAGAACGGGATCTCGGTCGCCGCCAGCGCCTGAGTGCTGACCGCTAGGGTCAATGCGACGCACAGCGTGGTTTTGCGAATAGCGTAGGTGAGCATGCCTAACTCCTGAAAAAAGCTGGTGTAAAAGCGCGTGAGCGAAAAGAATCAGTTTTTTGTTCGGAAGCTAACATGCCATGCGCGGATGACAGAAAAATAACTAAAAAGTGACAGCCATGTGACAGGAGAGTGAAGTGAAGATGGCAGTTTGATGTCGGCGGCGGGCATACGCTCCGCCGCCGCGGGGATTACAGCGAACGGCGCAGGCGCGCCACCGCTTCCTGCATTTGTTGCTCGGTGGCGGTGGCGAACGACAGGCGGAAGGTCGAACGATCCGGGTTGTCGGAGAAGAAGTATTCCCCCGGCACGAACACCACGCCCTGCTGCAGCGTGGTATTCAGCCATTCGGTGGCGTTGAACGGCTGGCGGAAACGCGCCCACAGGAACATGCCGCCCTTCGGCTTATCGAAGGTGATGTAGTCGCCCAGCGCCTGCTCCACCAATCCGGCCAGGATCTCGCCCTTCTGTTTGTAGGCGGCGCGGATCTTGTCGATCTGCGCCGGCAGGCGATCCAGGCCGAGGTAGCATTCGACGATGCTCTGCGACAGCGCGCTGGCGTGCAGATCCGCCGCCTGCTTGATGATCGCCACTTTATGCAGCAGGAACGGCGGCAGGATCGCCCAGCCCAACCGCAGACCCGGCGCCAGGATCTTGGAGAAGGTCGAGGTATAAATGATGTGGTCGGTGTTGCCCAGCACCCGCTGCGACACCTGATGCAGCGTCGGGTGGCGCTCTTCGGTGAAACGCAGCTCGCCGTACGGATCGTCTTCGATGATCAGGAAGTTATGTTCAGCGGCCAGTTTCACCAGCAGTTCGCGGCGCGCGGCGCTCAGGGTGATGCCGCTGGGGTTGCCGAAGTTCGGCACCACGTACACGCCCTTGATGCGCTGGGTTTTCAGCAGCTCGGCCAGCTCTTCCACCACCATGCCGTCGCTGTCTGACGAGACCGACATGATGTTGGCTTCCGCCAGCTCCAGCGTTTGCAGCGCCGCCAGGTAGGTCGGGCGCTCCACCACGAACACGTCGCCGGGGTTGACGATGGCGCGCATCACCAAATCCAATGCCTGCTGCGAGCCGGCGGTGACCATCACCTCTTCCGCGCGCGCGGTGACGCCGCGCTCGGCGCACAGCGCGCAAATGCGCTCACGCAGCAGCGGGCTGCCCTCGGTCAGGCCATACTGGAACGCGCTTTTCGGCTGTTCGGTGATCGCCTGCTGGGTGGCGATGCTCAATCCTTCGAAATCGAACAGCGCATCAGAGGGGATGCCGCCCGCCAGCGAAATGACGTGTTCCATCTTGCTGTGTTTAAGCAATTCACGGATGGCCGAACTTTTTACGTTAACGATGCGCTGCGCGAGTAACCCTTCTGTCTTCATTTCTTCTTCTCGTACCTGATTATTTTAATTCGTAGGGGGGCGGATTAACCGCCCAGATACGCCGACCTCACTGCTTCGTTGGCTAACAATGCAGCCCCCGTATCTTCCAACACCACGCGGCCGTTTTCCAGCACATAACCGCGGTCCGCCAATTTCAGCGCCTGATTGGCGTTTTGCTCCACCAGGAAGATGGTCATGCCCTCTTCCCGCAGTTGCTGAATGATGTCGAAGATCTGCTGGATGATGATCGGCGCCAGCCCGAGCGAGGGCTCGTCGAGCAGCAGCAGCTTCGGCTGGCTCATCAGCGCGCGGCCGATGGCCAACATCTGCTGTTCGCCGCCGGACATGGTGCCGGCGCGCTGGTTTCGGCGCTCCAGCAGGCGTGGGAACAGAGTGAACACCCGTTCGATGCGCTGTTGATACTGCCGGCGATCGGCGAAGAAGCCGCCCATCGCCAGGTTTTCTTCCACCGTCATGCGCGAGAAGACGCGCCGCCCTTCCGGCACGATCGCCACCGCTTCGCGCATGATGCGCGAGGTTTGCCACTGGGTGATGTCCTGGTCCTGAAAGACGATGCTGCCTTCGCTGGCGCGCGGCTCGC
Source organism: Serratia sp. CY31944 (assembly GCF_052169175.1). NCBI lineage: Bacteria > Pseudomonadati > Pseudomonadota > Gammaproteobacteria > Enterobacterales > Yersiniaceae > Serratia > Serratia sp. CY31944. The sequence goes on along the minus strand of NZ_JBJNLG010000017.1, from coordinate 102,019 downwards.
CGCACAGGGTGCCGAGCAGCGTGGTTTTACCGGCGCCGTTGGCGCCGATTAACGTCACGATTTCGCCCTGGCTTATCGTGAGACTGACCTGATGCAGCGCCTGAATTTTGCCGTAATGGGCGGATACCTGATTGAATGACAACATATTATTCTTCGCCCAAATAAGCCCGGATCACGTCCGGGTTGCTGCGGATCTCCGCCGGTGTGCCCTGCGCCAGCGGCGTGCCCTGATTCACCACGTAAATGCGGTCGGAAATGCCCATCACCAGCTTCATGTCGTGCTCGATCAGCAGCACCGATACCTTATGCCGATCGCGCAGCTCGACGATCAGGTGATCCAGTTCGTCGGTCTCTTTCGGGTTGAGGCCGGCGGCCGGTTCGTCCAGCATCAGCAGCTCCGGCCGGGTCACCATGCAGCGGGCGATCTCCAGCCGCCGCTGCTGCCCGTAGGCCAGGTTGCCCGCCGAACGGTTGGCCATCTCCAGCAGGCCGACGCGCTCCAGCCACTCCGCCGCGTGCGTCAGCGCCTCGGCTTCGGCGCGGCGGAAGGCCGGGGTTTTCAGCAACCCGGCAAACACGCCGCTTTTCAGGTGCTGATGCTGCGCCACCAGCAGGTTCTCGATCACCGTCATTTCACGGAACAGCCGCACGTGCTGGAAGGTGCGCACCACGCCCATGCGGGCGATGGCCTGCCCCGCCAGCCCTTCCAGGTGGCGATCGCGCAATTTGATGGTGCCACCGGTCGGGCGGTAAAAACCGGTCAGGCAGTTGAACACCGTGGTCTTACCGGCGCCGTTGGGGCCGATCAGCGACACGATTTCGCCTTCGTTCAGCGTCAACGCCACGTTGTTGACCGCCAGCAGCCCGCCGAAACGCATCGACAGGCCTTCCACCTGCAGTAAAGGTTGAACGCTCATGCCTGCTCCCCCTTGCCCGCGTGAATGTCCGCCGCCTGCAGCTTCAGCTGCGGCCGTTTCATCGGCAGCAGCCCCTGCGGCCGCCAAATCATCATCAGCACCATCAGCGCACCCAGCAGCAACATGCTGTATTCATTCAGATCGCGCATCAGTTCGCGCGACACCACCAGCAGGATCGCCGCCAGAATGACCGCGAACTGCGAGCCCATGCCCCCCAGTACGACGATCGCCAACACGAAGGCCGATTCGACGAAGGTGAAGGATTCCGGGCTGACGAAGCCCTGGCGCGCGGCGAACAGCGTGCCGGCAAACCCGGCGAAAGCGGCGCTGATGGTAAAGGCGGTCAGCTTGATGCGCGTCGGGCTGAGGCCCAGCGAGCGGCAGGCGATCTCGTCTTCGCGCAGCGCTTCCCAGGCGCGCCCGAGCGGCATGCGCAGCAGGCGGTTGATGACGAACAGCGTCAGCACCACCAGCAGCAGCGCCACCAGATACAGGAATATGATGCGATCGCTCGGATCGTATTTCAGGCCGAAGAAGTTATGGAAGGTATCCCAACCGCCGTCGCGCACGCTGCGGTTGAACTCCAGGCCGAAAAAGGTCGGTTTCGGGATCTGGCTGATGCCGTTCGGCCCGCCGGTGATCTCAGTATTGTTCAGCAGCAGGATGCGCACGATCTCACCGAAGCCGAGCGTCACGATCGCCAGATAGTCGCCGCGCAGCCGCAGCACCGGGAAACCGAGCAGGAAGCCGAAGGCGGCGGTGACGATGCCCGCCAGCGGCAGGCTCTCCCAGAAGCCGAGGCCGTAATAGTGATTCAGCAGCGCGTAGGTGTAGGCACCGATGGCGTAGAAACCGCCGTAGCCGAGCACCAGCAAACCGGACAAACCCACCACCACGTTGAGGCCGAGGCCCAGCATCACGTAGATCAGCGTCAGGGTGGCGATATCCACCGTGCCGCGCGACACCAGGAACGGCCAGGCGACCGCCGCGACGATGAGCAGAGCCGCCAGCAACTTTTGCCGCGGCGTGGTGCCGTCGAAGCTCGGCAGCACGAACGCCGGGCCGGAGACTTTTTTCAATCCCTGCTGCAGCAGCGGGCGCAACAGCTGGAAGAAAAAGACGATGACGCAGCCGATGCCGATCCACATCCAGCGCACTTCCGCCGCGCCGTGCACCACCAGCTTGGTGCCGTCCAGGCTAAGCTGCATGCCCATCAGGAACGACGCCATCACGAACAGCACCGCCGTGGCGATCAGCGCATTGAACAGATTGAGTTTCATACTTTCTCAACCTCCGGACGCCCGAGGATGCCGGTCGGCATGATCAGCAGCACCACGATCAGCAACGCGAACGACACCACGTCTTTGTATTCGGTGCTCAGGTAGGCGGAGGTCAGCGCTTCCGCCACGCCCAGCACCAGGCCGCCGATCATCGCGCCGGGAATGCTGCCGATGCCGCCCAGGACCGCGGCGGTGAAGGCTTTCATGCCGGCCATAAAGCCGATGTAAGGGTTGATGACGCCGTAGAACTGGCCGAGCAACACCCCGGCCACCGCCGCCATCACCGCCCCGATGACGAAGGTCAGCGAGATCACCCGGTCAGTGTTGATGCCCAGCAGGCTGGCCATCTTCAGGTCTTCCGCACAGGCGCGGCAGGCGCGGCCCATGCGCGAATAGCGGATAAACAGCGTCAGCGCCAGCATCGCCAGGAAGGTCACGAGCCAGATGGTCAGCTGCATGGTGCTGATGGTGGCGGCGAAGCCGTTGCTTTCCCCCAGCACCCACTGGCCGGTCACCAGGCTGGGCAGCGCCAGATCGCGTGAGCCCTGCGTCAGGCTGACGTAGTTTTGCAGGAATATCGACATGCCGATGGCCGAGATCAGCGCAATCAGGCGCTTGGAGTTGCGCACCGGCTTGTAGGCCACCCGCTCGATGCTCCAGCCGTAGGCGCTGGCGATGACGATCGAGACCAGGAACGCGGCGCCGATCAGCAACCAGCCGACGTCAATGCCGAGCATCATCAGGGCGGCGATCACGATAAAGGAGACATAGCTGCCGATCATGTACACCTCGCCGTGGGCGAAGTTGATCATGCCGATGATGCCGTAAACCATGGTGTAACCGATGGCGATCAATGCATAGGTGCTGCCCAACGTTAAGCCGTTGAACATCTGCTGCAGAAAATAGAGGAGTTGCTCTGACATACTCTGAACCCTTGGCTGCGAAACCCGCCGGCGGAGAACCGGCGGGTAAAGGGAGACGGGGCCGGCAAGCCGACCCGCCGGGCGCAGCGAGCCGCGCCCCACCCTAATCATTATGGCTTATTTGATCGGTGTGGACGTGCCGTTGGCATGCCACTCGAACACGCCGAACTCGAAGCCTTTCAGATCGCCCTTGTCATCCCAGCTCAGCGGCCCCATCACGGTCTCCACCGGCTTGCCGGTTTTCAGATCCTTGACGATGTCCGCCGGCTCCTGGCTGCCGCTGCGCGCCATGCCGGTGGTCAGCGACTGCAGCGCGGCATAGGTGGTCCAGACGAACGGGCCGGTCGGATCCAGCTTCTTGGCTTTCAACGCATCGACGATCGGCTGGTTGGCAGGCACCTGATCGTAGCGCTTCGGCAGCGTCACCAGCATGCCTTCCGAAGCAGCCCCGGCGATGTTGGACAGCGAGGAGTTGCCCACGCCTTCCGGCCCCATGAAGCGGGTGGTCAACCCGGCCTGCTTGGCCTGACGCAGGATCTGGCCCATTTCCGGGTAGTAACCGCCGAAATACACGAAGTCGATATTCTCTTTTTTCAGGCGCGCCACCAGGGTGGAGAAGTCTTTGTCGCCGGCGGTGATGCCTTCGAACATCGCCACTTCGGTGCCCTGTTTTTTCAGGCTGTCGCGCACCGAGCGCGCCAGGCCTTCGCCGTATTGCTGCTTGTCGTGCACCACGGCGATGCGCTTCGGCTTGATGTCGCTGAGGATGTATTTGGCGGCGGTCGGACCCTGATCCGAATCCAGGCCGGTAGTGCGCATGATCATTTTGTAGCCGCGGGTGGTCAGATCGGCGTTGGTGGCCGCCGGGGTAATCATGATCACGCCTTCGTCTTCATAAATATCGGACGCCGGCTGGGTGGACGAGGAGCACAGGTGGCCGATCACGTAGCGAATGCCGTCGTTGATCACCTTGTTGGCGACCGCAACCGCCTGTTTCGGGTCGCAGGCGTCGTCGTATTCCACGCCGACCAGCTTGTCGCCCTTGATGCCGCCCTTGGCGTTGATGTCGGCAATCGCCTGGCGCGCGCCGGTAAACTCCATGTCGCCATACTGCGCGACCGGGCCGGACATCGCCCCGACGATCGCCACCTTGATGTCTTTCGCCATGGCCGCCTGGCTCATGGCCATCGCAATACAACCCGCCAGCAGTGCCTTACCTGTTGTTAATTTCATCCGCAAATCCCCATCTGTCGTTGTGAACGTACCTGTTGTGTTTGCCTGCACCGGATCGTTATTGACCGCTTTTGTTATAAGTAATAATGATTTAGGCGCTTTGTCGGCATTATTTTCTAATAAGACTTTATTTTTCATGCCATTAAACAGGAATTTTCTTCTGCAAATCAACTTCATCAGGCAGAAACAAGCGGTGTAAACAGGATAAAATTCGAATTAAATCTGCGCTCTTTACCTTGAGGCGTAGTGCGTTGTGCTGGTTAACAATCCGTTTACTAACTATTTACTCGGAAAATGCCCCGTGCAAAAAACATATTGCACAGTAATCGTACAGAAAAACTTACACAACGCTCTGCACAAGATCTATTACACTGTCGGCATCATTTAGCTGCGCGGAAATTCTGCATGAAACTGACCATCGAGCGCCTGACCGCGCTGTCCCCGCAAGACCTTATCGACCTCGGTAAAATTTGGCCGCACCAGCAGCCGGAACAGTGGCAGAGCTGGCTGAACGACGGCAAGGCGCTGTTCGCCGCCCGCTTCAACGAGCGGCTGCTGGGGGCGGTGAAAATCGCGCTGCAGGACGACCGCGCCGAGCTGCAGGACCTGCTGGTTCGCGAAGTGACGCGCCGCCGCGGCGTCGGTCTTTACCTGGTGCAGGATGCGCAGCGTCAGCTGCCGCAGATCGCCCACTGGCAGCTGTCGACCGCCGGCCTGGCGCCGCGCGAACGCGGGGAAGTCGATAACTTCATGCGCGCCTGCGGCTTCGCACCGCAGGGCGATCTCTGGCAAAAATGAAACGCCGGCTGGCGGCGCTAATCTTGATTGCGCTGGGGCTGGCGGCCGCGCTCCTCGGGCGCCAGCAGGCGCTGCGCCTGGCCTCAGGCTGGGATCAGCAGGTTTATATCTGGCAGCGGGTCTGGACGCCGCAGCACGCCGATGCGCTGGCGCACAGCCGCGATCTGTTCAGTGGGCTGCGCGTGCTGGCGCTGCAGGTGCATCCGCGCGAGGGCTGGCGGGAGATCCCGGCCGATCTCAACCTGCTGCGGCAGGACGGCCGCCCGCTCTGGCTGGTGGCGCGCCTCGACGGCCAGCTGCCGCAGCTGGACCAAGAGGCCATTATCCAGCGCCTGCTGGCGCTCACCCAACGCTGGCAGGCGGCCGGGCTGCCCGTCACCGGCGTCGAGATCGATCATGACGCCGCCACCGCCCGCCTGCCGGACTACCAACGCTTTCTGCAGCAACTGCGCCAACGGCTGCCCGCCGCTTTGCAGCTCGGCATCACCGCCCTGCCGGCCTGGATCGGCTCGCCCGACCTGCCCGGCGTACTGCAACAGGCCGCCAGCTCCGTCCTGCAGGTGCACGCGGTGCTCTCGCCGCAGCAGGGGCTGTTTGACGGCCCCTTGGCGCTGCGCTGGGTGCGGCAGTACGCCTCCGTCACACCGAAGCCGTTTCGCGTCGCGCTGCCGGCCTACGGCATGGCGCTGCTGGGGTTTGATGCGCAGGGCGCGCAGGTGGAGAGCGAGTCCTCGCTGCGCGTGGCGGGCAACGGCCGCGAGCTGACGGTCGCGCCGCAGCAGATCGCCGATTTTCTGCAGACGCTGGCGCAGCAAACGCCGCCCCGGCTGCGCGGCATTATCTGGTTCCGCTTGCCGCTGGCGGACGATCGGCGCGCCTGGTCGCTCGCCACGCTGCGAGCGGTGATCGAACGGCAGCCGCTGAACGTCGACTGGCAGGTAAAATTTAGGCCTCAGCCACAGCAAAACGGGCTGTATGATCTGATAATTCATAACAACGGGCCGGTGGACGCCCCGCTGCCGCAAGAGGTGGCCATCCGCGCCGACGACTGCCTGGCGGCGGACGCGGTCGGCAACTACCGGCTGGAATCCGCACCGCAGCGGCAACGCTTTATTCGCATCAGCGGCGATCAGCTGCGCGCCGGGCAATCCCGGCCGCTGGGCTGGCTACGCTGCCAACAACTGACGCCAGGAGGCACCCTTGTCACACCTTGATACGCGCGCGGCACGGAACACCCGCCGCCTTCTTCCGCTGGCCATGCTGATCGGCGCCGCGCTGCCGCTGAGCGGCTATGCCTGCGGCCCGGATTTCCCTAACCGGCTGCTGATCGACCGCAACGGCACCCTGCTGTATATGCCGGAGGGCAATTTCGCCTTCGAAGCCGGCCGACTGGTGCCGGCGGATAAACAGCTGCCGCGCTGGCAAGCCCCGCCGCCGCCGATGCCGCCGAAACCGATGCCGCAGTCGCCGGAAACGGTGGCGATCGGCAAAATGCGCGCCGCCAAAACGGTGGAAGAGGCTGACGCCGTCAATACGCAGGGGTTGTCCAACGCCGCACGCCTTTATCAACTGGGCGCCGTCGCTTTCGCCAGCCATGATCCGCGCGCCACAGACTATTTCCAGCAGGTGCTGAAGCTCCCGGCCGCCGAACAGGGCGACTGGGGGCTGCGGGCGCAATATTCGCTTGGGCGGGTGTTGATGGCTGACCACGGTACGCCGGTGAATGAATCGGGTGAAGCGGCCCCCGCCGCCGAGCATCCGCCTAAAGCCGAACTTGAACAGGCGCTGGCGGCGTTCCAGCAGGTGATCGATCGGGTGAAAAGCGGCGCCGCCGATCCCGACCAGCTGGCGCTAAGCAGCCTCGGGCAGCAGGCGCGCATCCACCTGTGGCTGGGTGACGTCGCCCCCGCTGCCCACCTGTACGCACAGCAGGCGGCGCAGGGCGATCCGAGCGGCGGGCAGTCGCTGCAGTACGTCTCCAGCTACCTGGTCAATCCCGACCATCTGGAAACGCTGAAGCAGGTGATCGGCGATCCGTTGATCCAGCAGCTGGTGACCATTGAGCTGTTCGCCCGCAGCGGCAACCTGCAAATGGCAGATACCGACGGCAACGGCCGCTCTGCCCAGATCATCAGCCAGATACTGACGCTGCTGGACGGCACGGTGAAAAGCGGCTTCGCCGGCAGCGATCGGCTGGCGGCATTGGCCTACCGTTCCGGGCAGTACCCGATGGCGGCGAGCCTGCTGAAAAACGCCGGCGACAGCGGCCTGGCGTGGTGGCTGCGCGCCAAAATGGCGCTGCGCGACGGCGACGTGAAAGCCGCCACCGCCGCCTACGCCAAGGCGGCAAGCGCGTTCCCCGCCGACGAAAGCTGGGGCGAACAGCGCAACGCCGACTTCGTCGCGGAAACCATCGTCCCCGAGTGCCGGGTGGCCGGCGAACAGGCTATTCTGGCGCTGAACCGCGGCGACTATCTGCAGGCGATGGACCTGCTGTATCGCGGCAAGGCGATCTACTGGGCCGACGTGGCCGACGTGGCGGAGCGCGTGCTGACCGTCGATGAGTTGAAAGACTTTGTCGATAAGCACGCCCCGGCGCCGACGACGCCGCTCAAGCCGGTTAACCCGGACGACTACGGCGGCCAGCAGATCACGCCGGAAGTGCAGCTGCGCGAACTGCTGGCGCGGCGCTTGATGCGCGCCGGGCGGGCCGCGGAAGCGCAGGACTATTTCGATATCCCCAACTACCGGCAAGCGGCGCAGCAGTACGCCGATGAGCTGAAGGCCGCCAAGGACAAGTCCGCCGCGCCGCTGGCACGCGCGCAAGCTTACTATCGTGCGGCCAACCTGCTGCGCGCCCAGGGGCTGGAGTTTACCGGCTATGAGATGACGCCGGATTACGCCATCTATGGCGCCGGCTATTCCTATCTGGGGGATGCGTTCGATACTCGCGAGCTGAAGCATAAAAGCTGGATCGACAGCGCAGAAGCGGCGCGCGCCAAGGCGGCACTGCCGGCGCAGGACAACCGTTTCCTGCACTATCGCTGGCAGGCGGTGGGGCTGGCGCAACAGGCGGCCGATCTGCTGCCGCCGAAGAGCCAGGCCTATGCCGCCGTGCTGTGTAACGCCGCCAGCTGGGTTATCAAGCGCGACGCCAAGACCGGCCGGGCGCTTTATCAACGCTACATCAACACCGGCACTCGCTACCCGTGGGCGGCGAAATTCGGCTACGACTGCCCGGCACCGGACTTTACCGCCGTGGCGCCATAACGCCGAATTTCAGGCATGAAAAAGCCCGGCTTGCCGGGCTTTTTTTTCGAATATCGCATCGACTCAGGCTTCGATCGCCATTTTCAATTTCTTCATGGCGTTCTTTTCCAGCTGGCGCACGCGTTCGGCGGAAACGCCGTACTGATCGGCCAGCTCCTGCAGCGTCGACTTGTTGTCGTCGTCGAGCCAGCGGGCGCGGATGATATGCTGGCTGCGCTCGTCCAGACCTTCCAGCGCATAGGCCAGTTTGTCTGCGGCGTTGCTTTCCCAGTTATCTTCCTCAATGCCTTCAGCGAAGTCGGAGCTCTTGTCCTGCAGGTACAGCACCGGCGCCATCGACTGGCCATCGCGGGCCTCGTCATCCGGAGTCGGATCGAACGTCATGTCCTGCGCCGCCATGCGAGATTCCATCTCGCGCACGTCTTTGCTGGTTACGCCCAGCTCGCGGGCCACCAGTTCCACTTCGTCCTGGTTGAACCAGCCCAAACGCTGTTTGGTTTTGCGCAGGTTAAAGAACAGCTTGCGCTGCGCTTTGGTGGTCGCCACTTTCACGATGCGCCAGTTGCGCAATACGTACTCGTGGATTTCCGCCTTAATCCAATGCACCGCAAAGGAAACCAGACGCACGCCGACTTCAGGGTTGAAGCGGCGAACGGCTTTCATCAGGCCGATATTGCCTTCTTGAATCAGATCCGCCTGTGGCAGACCATAGCCTGAATAGTTGCGGGCAATATGAGCGACAAAGCGCAGGTGAGACAGGATGAGCTGCTTAGCGGCATCCAGATCGCCCTGATAATGCAGCCGTTCAGCCAGCTCCCGCTCTTCCTCTGCCGTCAGCATCGGATAGGCGTTGGCTGCCCGGATATAGGCTTCCAAGCTACCTTGGGGTACTAAGGCTAAAGTTTGCATTTCTTTGGTCATTCAAACCCTCTCTATGAGAATACAAAATCATGCAGGTGATTATTACAGCGGGGAAATGATTGATTCTACGGCAGTTGCTGAAGCAAAAGCGGTTCCACACGCCGGGCACCTTAACATTTGCTGCAATTTTTGACCGTACTCCGCCCTAAAAGTTCACCCTTTTTTTGCAAGCATTGTTGCTGACAATACGTGACGAGAGTGCAGGCCGATAGGGAATTTGTGCGCTAAGAAGAGAGGTGTTGTGCTGACTTCGCTTGAGGTCACTCTTCTCCCGCAACGCGATCAAAAGCAGCAGGAGAAGAGTATACCAAAAAAATCTTACTGTGGTGTAAATCGGCGTAAATGTTGCACCGTCGCCAGCCAGGCGGCGATCCAACCGATCATCGCGGAGATGATCAGCAGCAACAGCGCCTCGTCCCAGCCCAGCCCGTGCAGAGTGAAGGTGGTGCCGAACACCTTGGCCACCCCGGCGACTACCGACTCCAGCTGCCACACCAGCGCACCGGACAGCACCAGCGACAGCAGCGCGCCGGCAAAGCCGAGCATCGCCCCGCCGTTAAGGAACGGCCGCAGGATAAAACCGTCGGTGGCGCCGATCAGCTTCATCACGTTGATGGTGTCGCGGCGGCTGAAGATGCTCAGACGCACGCTGTTGCCGATCACCAGGAACACCGCCACGATCATCAGCACGCCGATGATCGCCGCGATCTGGCCCGCTAACCCGGTCAGCGCCGCCAGGCGGGCAAACCAGCTGTCATCCATACGCACTTCTTCCACGCCCTGCACCGCCGCCACGCGATCGCGCAGGGTGTTGAGGGTATCCGAACTCTGGAAGCTCATCTTCGGCGTAACGATCGCCACCGCCGGCAACGGGTTCTCTTCCAGCATGTCCAACGCGCCGCCAAAGCCCGACCAGTTGCGGAACTCGCCGCGCGCTTCTTCACGCGACAGGTAATTCACCTTCTCCACGCCGGCTTCCGCCTTGATGGCGTCGAGCACTTTCAGCGCCGCGTCGTCGTCGAGCGATTTATCCAGGTAGACCGTCAGCTGCGGCGTCGGGTACCACTGGCTGGCCGCGGTGCTGACGTTTTTCCACACGATGTAGCACACGCTCGGCAGCGTCAGGGAGATGGCGATCACCATCACCGTCAACAGCGTCGCCAACGGCTGGCGCAGCATGTCTTTGATGGCGTTCATCCAGGCGTAACGCCACTGTTCGCGCCAGCCGCCGCGCAGCGCCTTGCTCTTGGCGGTTTTTGCGTTATTGGCCATGGTGAGCGCCCCCTTGCATGCGGCCCTGGCTCAGCGTCAGGATGCGGTAATTGCGGCGGGCGATAAGCCCAGTGTCGTGCGTCGCCATTAATACGGTGACACCGACGCGGTTGAATTCTTCAAACAGGCGCAGAATGCCTTCCGACAGCGCGTCGTCCAGGTTGCCGGTCGGTTCATCCGCCAGCAACACCGCCGGCTTGTTCACCACCGCACGAGCGATGCCCACGCGCTGCTGCTCACCGCCGGACAGTTGAATCGGGAAGTTCTTCGCTTTATCCAGCAAACCGACCTTGTCCAGCGCGGCGGAGACGCGGCGGCGGATGTCTTCGGTACTGGCACCGGCGATGATCAGCGGCATCGCCACATTGTCATACACCGTGCGATCCAGCAGCAGGTGGTGATCCTGGAAGATCATGCCGATCTGCCGACGCAGGAACGGCACCTCGCGGTTTTTCAAACGACTGATGTCGTGGCCGCCAAACCAGATGTGGCCGGCGCTGGGCCGTTCGATACCACAAATCAGTTTCAGCAGGGTACTTTTCCCCGCGCCGGAATGGCCGGTCAGAAACGCCATTTCCGCCGGGCGCAGATGGAAATCGACCCCCTGCAGCGCTTGTCGTCCGCCCAGATAAGCTTTACTGACCTGTTCAAAGCGAATCATCCGTATTAATCCTCTCGGGCAAAAAGTGCCTCAATAAAATCGTCAGCCTTAAACGGCCGCAAATCTTCGATGCCTTCCCCAACGCCGATATAGCGAATCGGGATACCGAACTGATCGGCGATGGCGAAGATCACCCCGCCCTTGGCGGTACCGTCCAGTTTAGTCAGCGTGATGCCGGTTAAGCCCACGGCCTCATTAAATAATTTCGCCTGGCTGACCGCATTCTGGCCGGTGCTGGCATCGAGCGTCAGCATAACCTCATGGGGGGCCTGGTCGTCCAGTTTTTTCATGACGCGGACGATCTTCTTCAGCTCTTCCATCAGGTGCGATTTGTTCTGCAGACGGCCGGCGGTATCGGCGATCAAGACATCGATGCCGCGCGCCTTGGCGGCCTGCACCGCATCGAAGATCACCGAAGCGGAATCCGCCCCGGTATGCTGCGCCACCACCGGAATGCGGTTGCGTTCGCCCCACACCTGCAGTTGCTCCACCGCCGCTGCGCGGAAAGTATCCCCCGCCGCCAGCATCACCGACTTGCCTTCCGCCTGGAATTGGCGCGCCAGCTTGCCGATGGTGGTGGTTTTACCCACGCCGTTCACGCCGACCATCAGAATGACATACGGGGTTTTCCCGCTGACATCCAGCGGCTGATCGACCTTGGCCAGAATTTCGGACATTTCCTCCTTCAGCTTGCCATACAGCGCTTCGGCGTCTTTCAGCTGCTTGCGGCTGGCGTGCTGGGTCAGGGAGGTGATGATCTTGCGCGTGGTCTCCACGCCGACATCGGCGATCAACAGCTGTTCTTCCAACTCGTCGAACAGGTCGTCGTCGATCTTTTTACCGCGGAACAGCCCCATAAAGCCGGAGCCGAGGTTTTGCTTGGTTTTCAGCAGGCTGCGCTTCAGGCGAGCGAAGAAGCCCTCTTTGGTCGGCCGCTCCTGCTCTTGCGCAGCGGCCGGCACCACAGGTTCAAGCGGCGCTTCTTCTTCCGGCTCCGGTTCTGGTTCGACGACCGGCTCGGGCTCGACAACCGGCTCGGGCTCGACGACCGGCTCAGGCTCAACGACCGGCTCAGGCTCAACAACTGGCTCGGGCTCAACGACCGGCTCGGGCTCGACAACCGGCTCAGGTTCAACCACCGGCTCGGGCTCAACAACTGGCTCGGGCTCAACAACTGGCTCGGGCTCAACAACTGGCTCGGGCTCAACAACTGGCTCGGGCTCAACCACCGGCTCGGGCTCAACCACCGGCTCGGGCACAACGACAGGCTCGGGCACAACGACAGGCTCGGGCTCAACAACTGGCTCGGGCTCGACGACCGGCTGCTGCTGCGCCACTACCTGCTCGGTCACGCTGACAATCTCTTCGGCCAACGCTTGCGCCATCGGGTGTTCGGCCGCCGCAGGCAGGTTTTCCGCGATGGGTTCACCGGCCTGGCCGCTATCCCACTCTCCCGGGGTGTCGACGGAGGCGGCAGGTTCAGATTCCTGGGCGGGGAGCTTGTCATCCAGCTTGGCGGTGGCCGGTTCAGCCGGTGTCTCCGCGGCCTGAGGCTCCGCCTGCTCTACCGGCTGCTCAGGTTGCTGTTGCTCTTCTTCCTTTTCCTTCTGGCCAAACCCCAGCCAGGAGAAAAACCCACGTTTCTTATCTTTTGCCATGTTATGACTCTACTCCGTACCGAAGGCTCGCTTACCCTACATACCTGAAGGATATATGCTGACAATAATCCGCCGAGTCTATCACTTTCCCTCGCGCAGCAACACGCATCCGGCATGCTTTCCGGTGTGAAATCAGACAACAAAGTTTTACCGTTCCCCCCGAAGCCCGTCACCGGTAGAATAGGGGCAACTTTTCGTTAACCTCTACGGCTCCGCGCCGCAAAAGAAATCAAACAACGCTTATGACAAGACTCTCGCCACGGGCGGCGGCCAAAAAACCGCCCCAGGCCGCAGCCGGACAGATCCGCATCATCGGCGGCCAATGGCGCGGTCGCAAGCTTCCGGTGCCGAACAGCCCGGGGCTGCGCCCCACCACCGATCGGGTGCGCGAAACCCTGTTCAACTGGCTGGCGCCGGTGATTCAGGGCGCGCGCTGCCTGGACTGTTTCGCCGGCAGCGGCGCATTAGGGCTGGAAGCGCTGTCGCGCTACGCCGGCAGCGCCACGCTGTTGGAATTCGAACGGCCGGTGGCGCAGCAGCTGGAAAAAAATCTGGCGCTGCTGCAGGGCAAGGGGGTGGTTATCAACACCAACGCGCTGAGCTGGCTGGCGGGCGAGGGCCAACCGTTCGACGTGGTGTTCCTCGATCCGCCGTTTCGCAAAGGCCTGCTGGCGGAGACCGCATTGCTGCTGGAGCAGCGTGGCTGGCTGGCCGACGAGGCCTGGATCTATGTAGAAGCCGAGGCGGAAAGCGCCGCGGCGGACGTGCCTGCCAGCTGGCAGCTGCACCGGGAGAAGGTCGCCGGCCAGGTGGCCTATCGCCTTTATATTCGTTCGCAAGAGAAAACCGACCATGCTGATTAATCTGGGCCGCCTGCTGATGCTGTGCGTGTGGGGCTTCCTGCTCTCTAACCTGTTCCATCCTTTTCCCAAGCCGCTGAAGTATTTCATCGACGTGGCGCTGTTCTTTATGGTGGTGATGCACGGCCTGCAGCTGGTGCTGTTGAAATCCACCCAGCCGAAGGATCAGCCAATCAGCTACTGGCAAGAAGCCAAGATCTTTATCTTTGGCGTGTTCGAGCTGCTGGCCTGGCAAAAGAAACAGCCGCCCATCAAGAAGAAATGACCGCTACGGCTGAACGCTGAAAGAGACGAAGCGCGTGCCCTGCATGTTCAACGTGCCCTGCGCGCCTTTTTCTATCGGGTTGTATTGCCACTGTTTCAGCCGAAGCGTGATGTCTTCACCGCCCTGGTTCGGGCTGAACACTACCTCGTAATACATCGGCTCATTGACCAGCGGTTCGCGCTGCGGCGCGCGGGTTTTGGCGACCGGGAAGCTGCGCTTGTCGCTCACCGTCACCTGCAGACTGCGCATCGGCGCGCGATCGTTTTCCGCCTCCCGCTGGCGCTGCTTGAAGTAGCGTTGCGTGGCCAGCACGGCGATCAGCGCAATCACGGCGACAAAAAATAACGGTGGTTTGCTCATCGGTTTCCCATTTCCTTCACGGCCAAATCGGCGTAAACATAGCATTCTCAAGAAAGCATTGTCGATCGTCGGCAGGCTACCTACACTGAAATAAGAAGTGACATTGGTGACAGTTTGGAGCCGGTTGTTGCGGCTCCCTCATGCATAAGGAAGACATAAATGAGTTGGCCGTTCCTTGCCGTATTCTTTTCCGGTTGGCTGTTCGTCGACGCCTCATACCGTGGCCCGCGCTGGCAGCGCTGGGTGTTCAAACCCGTCACGCTGCTGCTGCTGTTGCTGTTGGCCTGGCAGGCGCCGGTGCTCGGCGCCGCGGGTTATCTGATCGTGCTCGGCCTGCTGGCGACGCTGATCGGCGACGCGCTGCTCCTGTTGCCGCGCGAGCGGGTGCTGTACGCCATCGGCGCCTTTTTCCTGTCCCATCTGCTGTATACCCTGAGCTTCGCCAGCCAGATGACGTTCAGCCTGTTCTGGCCGCTGCCGCTGGCGCTGCTGGCGATCGGCGCGTTGCTGCTGGCCACCCTTTGGACCCGGCTGGAAGAGATGCGCTGGCCGATCGTCACCTACGTGGCGATGACGCTGCTGATGGTCTGGCTGGCGGGCGAGCAATATTTCCTGCGCAGCACCGATTTCGGCTTCTCGCTGCTGACCGGCACCTCGCTGCTGCTGCTGGCCAACGTGGTTTGGCTGCTCAACCGCTACCGTTTCACCTTCCGCGCGGCGGACGCCATCGTGGCTTTCTGTTACTTCTCCGGCCACTTCCTGATCGTGCGTTCGCTCTACCTGTAACTATCTGCCGCGGGTTCGGCGCGCCGAACCCGTTTTTCATTATCAAGCCAGCGCTTTCAACGTCAGGGCATCATCGGCGCCCAGCTGATTGCGATACAGATCGCCGTCGCGCGAGAAGAACGCCAGCGTGCTGCCATCCGCCCGCAGCAGGGCGATGCCGTCCGGCGCCGGGCGCCAGCCCACCACCTCGGCCGCAAACACGCTTTGCAGACAACGTTGCCGATCCACCAGCTGATAGCCGTTGGTTTCACTTTGCTCATTCGCCAAAAACTCGATTTGGCATTGCCGCTCGCTGTCGGCCACCTGCCATTGCCCCGCCAGCGACTGCGCGGTCGGCAGCGCCAGGCTGCCGGCCATGACCGCACCCGTCACCATCATGCCGCCCGCCGCCAAAGCGGTGCGCGTTAAAGTACCTTTCATACCGGGCTCCCGCATCACGCCCGGCCGAGACTGCGCCGGGCGTTCCGTTGCTGTGTTACACGATAAAGTCAGTGGCGACGTCAACCTGGCCGACGATTTTCACCAGGAAGTCCGGCGCCTGATGGCCACCGATATTCACCGACAAATCGGTCACGTTGTTGGAAGCGTTGTAGCTCAGCAGCGCTTCACCGGCCGTGCCGCTGAAGTGATCGACGAAGTGAATGAAATCGCTGCTCTGCGCCTCTTTGTTGAAGAACGACAGGTCAATTTTGTCGATCCCTTTCTGGAAGTCGCGGATCCAGTCTGAAGCGCCCGGTGCGGAATCGCCGGCGGCAGAGAACACGAAGATGTCTTTGCCGGCACCGCCCCACAGCTCATCCGCCCCGCCGCCGCCGAACAGCACGTCGTTACCCGCGCCGCCTTTCAGCACGTTGTTGGCCGCGTTGCCGACGATCACGTCGTTGCCGGAACCGCCAATGGCGTTCTCGATGGTCACACCGGCGGCGATCGAGACGTTGCCCTTCAGGCCGCCCACGTCGGAGAACGATTTCTCGTTCAGATTGATGCGCTGGTTAGCGGTGTAACCGGAGAAATCGAAGGTATCGTTACCGCCCGCATCCCAGGCCGCAAAGATCACTTTCTGCGAGTTGCTGGTGGTGCTGAGGAAGTCGCGACCGGTGTTGGAGTTAAAGCCGTACACGGTGTCGCCGGTGCGGGTCGACAGGTTGGCGCCATACAGATGCTGAATGGCGGCAATGTCATCCAGCAGCGGAGCCGCGGCATAGTGGCCGCCATTGTCGCCACCGGTGTTGGTTTCACTCCAGTAGCTCATCAGGCTGAACTGGCGGGTATCCTCCGCATAGGTGACGTCGCGATAGGTCGGGTTACCCTCACCGGCGTTGTAGTCGCCCGGGTGGCTCAGGCCCAGCGCATGGCCAATCTCATGGGTGAACGTCTGACGGCCGTAGTCTTCGGTCGCCGGATGCTTCACGTTGGATTGGTTGACGTTGTACCAGGTCTGGCCGCCCAGATCCTGGCCCTGCCAAATGGTGTTCGGCAGGAAGGCGTAGGCCTGGGTGCCGTAATCATAGTGGCCGGGACGATCCTGGCTGTAGTTGCCGAAGGTGATGTTGGCCTTTTGTCCGGCCGCCACTTCGGTGAAGGTGATATTGGCGACGTCGGCCCAGGACTGCAACGACAGCTTAGCCTGCTGCTGCTGTTCCGCGCTGAACTTGCTCAGCCCGGTGTCGCCGGCGACGTTGGTGGAAGAGAACTTATAGTCCGGGAAGGAGAAGGTTAATTTGACCGGCTGGCCAAATACCTTGTAACCGTTCCAGGTTTGGTTCTCACGGGTAATAAACAGCCCAGCTTGCTCGTTAGAAAATGAATCCTTGCCATTAATCTGAATCCCGTTGCCCCGCTCATGATAATGCAGCAGGTCGTCTACAGCATCGTAGCCAGTTGTCGCGGCCGCAAGGCTGGATTCAGTAATTTCAATTGCCTTTTTAGTAGATTGCATTGGTTCGATTCCACTCATTACCTGATTGATATCAATCAGACAGATAGACATAACCTCCCCGTAAGCCACGGTTAATGAACCTCAGGCTTGCTGGAAGGGGCTTATGCGCCGTTGCCGGCAGTGTGTTAGGTAGAATTAATGCATATATATCAGCAAATAAGATCACCATTAAAAATGGTAATCGATTCCAATTATAGGCAGGGTCGCAAAACTGCACATAAAATAATCAACCATTTATTATCGCAACGAAAGTTTGTTATGCTGCTTCTTTGGCTTCTTTACAAAACAAATGAAACCTGATGAGGAGAAGTTGGCACCAAACTTCAATAGCAATGCGGCCTGCAGACTCAAGCGAATCATGCTGGCTTTCCCCAGGGTAAAAGGTAAATTTTGCTAAAGCGTTATAGATTAATAACTCTTTATTATTAGGTCGGGCGATTTTTTAGTTTCTATAGGAATATTATTTTCTTATTTAAACTATCGGCGGCGAGCCTGTTTCCCCAAATAGGGGATAAGAAAAGCCGATAGATTAAAATTCGCATTATTCATTATTGAATGAATCCCCCTTTCTACGCTTGAACGCCGTTAGCAATAATTCTCATCCGGCGCTTGACTCTGGAGTGGACTCCAAGGTGTAGAGTCAACTGAGCAAACCCGTTTAACAGCCCGAAGGGGGACGTTATGCACAATCAGCAAAACCTTAATCATCAGGAACATCACCACGCCGAAGGCGGATGCGGCTGCAACCACAGCCACAGCAAAACGCAGCATGGCTGCAGCAGCGAACCGAAAAACGCCGCCGCGCAGGCCGAACAGGCCCACCATCATCACGATCATGGCGATAGCGGCTGCTGCGCCGCCACGCCCGACGATCCGGACGAGGAAAGCGACAGGCTGGCTGCCGCTCCCCCTTCCGGCAGCCAACGTTTCAGTTGGAAAGTCACCGGCATGGACTGCCCCAGCTGCGCCAAGAAAATCGAAAATGCCGTCACCGCACTCCCCGGCGTCGACAGCGCGCGGGTGCTGTTTGCGACCGAGAAACTGGTAGTCGACGCACAGTCCGACATCAGCCTGCGGATCCAGGACGCGGTCGCCCAGGCCGGCTTTACCCTGCTCGGCACTCAAAACGCCAAAGCCGCCGCGCCGAAAACCTCACGCTTCGGCGAATTCGCACCGCTGCTGCTGTTAACTACCCTGATGGTCGTCAGCTGGGTACTGGATCGGGTTAACCCGGAGCTGGGGCGCATCGCCTTTATCGCCACCACGCTGGTCGGATTGGCGCCGGTCGCCGCCAAGGCGCTGCGTTTGATCCGCTCCGGCACGCCATTCGCCATCGAAACGCTGATGAGCGTGGCGGCCATCGGCGCGCTGTTCATCGGCGCCACCGCCGAAGCGGCGATGGTGCTGCTGCTGTTTATGGTCGGCGAACTGCTGGAATCCTACGCCGCCAACCGCGCGCGACGCGGCGTGACGGCGCTGATGGAGCTGGTGCCGGAAGACGCGCTGCTGCTGCAAGGCACGGAACGCAAACGCGTGCCGGTCGCCAGCCTGCGCCCTGGCGACGTGATTGAAATCGCGCCCGGCGGGCGCCTGCCGGCCGACGCCGAGCTGCTCAATCCGTTCGCCAGCTTCGACGAAAGCGCCCTGACCGGCGAATCGGTGCCGGTCGAGCGCCAGCAGGGCGAGAAAGTGGCCGCCGGCAGCCTGTCCGTCGATCAGGCGGCGCAGATGAAGGTGATCTCCGAGCCCGGCAAAAACGCCATCGACCGCATTCTGCAGCTGATTGAAGAAGCCGAAGAGCGCCGCGCGCCGATCGAACGCTTCCTCGACCGGTTCAGCCGTTATTACACCCCGGCCATTATGCTGCTGGCCGTCGCGGTGATCCTGGTGCCGCCGCTGCTGTTCTCGCAGCCGTGGGATACCTGGATCTATCGCGGCCTGACGCTGCTGCTGATCGGCTGTCCGTGCGCGCTGGTGATCTCGACCCCGGCGGCCATTACATCCGGGCTGGCGGCCGCCACGCGGCGCGGCGCGCTGATTAAAGGCGGCGCGGCGCTGGAGCAACTGGGCCAGATACAAACCATCGCCTTCGATAAAACCGGCACCCTGACCGAAGGCAAGCCGACGGTGACCGACGTGCTGCCGATAGGCACACTCACCGAACAGCGGCTGCTGCAGCTTGCCGCCGCGGTGGAAGCCGGTTCACATCACCCGCTGGCGCAGGCGATTATCAATCGCGCCGCCGCAAGCGGGGCCGAGCTGCCGCTGGCGCAGGCGCGCCGCGCGCTGGCCGGCGTCGGCGTGGAAGGGATCGTGGACGGCAAGACCGTGCTGATCAGCGCGCCGGGCAAGCTGGCGCCTGGCCTGCTCGACGTTCAATGGCAGAGCAAGGTAGACAAGCTGGAAAACGCCGGTAAAACGGCGGTGGTGGTGCTGGAAGACGGCGCGCCCATCGGCTTGCTGGCGCTGCGCGACACGCTGCGCAGCGACGCCAAACAGGCGATAGCCGAACTGAACGCGCTGGGTATTCGCGGCGTGATGCTGACCGGCGACAACCCGCGCGCCGCCGCGGCGATCGCCGGCGAGCTGGGCCTCGACTATCGCGCTAGTCTGTTGCCGGAAGATAAGGTCAACGCGGTCACCGAGCTGAGCGAACTGCGCCCGACGGCGATGATCGGCGACGGCATCAACGACGCCCCGGCGATGAAAGCCTCCAGCATCGGCATCGCCATGGGCAGCGGCACCGACGTGGCATTGGAAACCGCCGACGCCGCCCTGACCCACAACCGGCTGCTGGGCGTCGCGGAGATGATTCGCATCTCGCGCGCCACCCACGCCAATATCCGGCAAAACATCACCATCGCGCTGGGGTTGAAAGGGATCTTCCTGATCACCAGCCTGCTGGGGCTGACCGGTTTGTGGCTGGCGGTGCTGGCAGACTCCGGCGCCACCGCGCTGGTCACCGCTAACGCGCTGCGGTTGTTGAGAAAGCGCAGCTGAGTTCGGAAACCAATACGGGCACGACATAGCGCGCCCGTTGTCATTTCGGGGAAAGGGACTTTTCCTTCATCAACACGACCGTGTCGCCGTTATACACCTTTACGCAGCAGATAACGGTATGGCGCCTGCTCGGTCTCCTGCGCCACCAGCGTGTGCTCCATAAAGCGGCAGAACCCCGGAATATCGCGGGTGGTGGCCGGATCGTCGGCGATAATCAGCAGCGTTTCGCCGTTGTCCATATGGCGCACGGTTTTGCGCACCATCATCACCGGTTCCGGGCAACGCAGGCCCAGCGCGTCGAGCGTCTGGTCTGCCTGGGCAAATAAGTCAGTCATGCAATTTTTCTCGTTCAAAAACGATCGGCGAACGCTCGCCGCATCTCATTAGCGCCTAGTTTACGCCGGTAGTTTTTCTGCGCAAGATGCGTTAACGTTTGCGTTAAATTTAACCATTGCATTGGTTGCGCAAACGCGTATCATGCCGCCGCGCAGCGTTTTTTGCTGTTTTGACAAGACACACTGGGTTCCCTCACCCCACTGCTAAAAAGGCTACAATATGTATTCGTTTACCGCACAGCAGCGCTTCACGGCGTTGGTCTGGCTTTCGCTGTTTCATATCGCCATCATTACCTCCAGCAACTACCTGGTGCAGCTGCCGATCACCGTTTTCGGCTTCCATACCACCTGGGGCGCCTTTACCTTCCCGTTTATCTTCCTCGCGACCGATCTGACCGTGCGCATCTTCGGCGCGCCGCTGGCGCGGCGGATTATCCTGGCGGTGATGGTGCCGGCGCTGTTCATCTCCTACGTGATCTCCACCGTCACCTATCAGGGAGAATGGCAGGGCTTCGCGGCGCTGGGCAGTTTTAACCTGTTCGTGGCGCGTATCGCCGTCGCCAGCTTTATGGCCTACGTGCTCGGCCAGATCCTCGACGTTCACGTCTTCAACCGCCTGCGCCAACGCAGCGCCTGGTGGGTGGCGCCGGCGGCGGCGATGTTCTTCGGCAATATCAGCGATACGCTGGCGTTCTTCTTCATCGCCTTCTACAAGAGCAGCGATCCCTTCATGGCCAACAACTGGGTGGAGATCGCGCTGGTGGATTACAGCTTCAAGGTGATGATCTGCCTGCTGTTCTTCCTGCCGATGTACGGCGTGTTGCTGAACATGCTGCTCAAACGCATCGCGGCGCGCAGCGGCAGCCTGCAGCCGGGCTGAGCCGTGTTATTCTGGGCGGCCCTATCCTTTGGAGGCCGCCCATGATCCCAATCGTCCGCACCGCCACGCTCGAAGAAATCCACCGCCTTTACCAACGCATCCCCGAATTCGGCGGCCTGCATAGCCTGTCCGATCTGCAGCGGCGCATCGGCGGTGCCTCCGCCAGCCTGTTGATCGCCGACATCGACGGCCAGCCGGCCGGTTTCAAACTCGGTTATCAACAGCGGGAAACGGTGTTTTACAGCTGGCTGGGCGGCGTGCTGCCGGCATTTCGTCGCCACGGCGTGGCGCAGGCCTTGTTGGCCGAACAGGAGCGCTGGGCGCAGGCGCAGGGCTATCGCCAACTGACAGTCAAAACCCGTAACCGGTTCCGCGCCATGCTGACGATGCTGCTCGCCCACCACTATCAGATTGTTCAGCTGGAAAAGAAAGGCGAAGTGGCTGATTATCGGCTATTACTGGAGAAAAACTTGTGACAACATCTGCCTTGCATTTCAGCCTGGAATAGGTTGCGATACGACAGTGAATCCCTACCGGAAAGGAAGAAGGAAGCCCGATGCGTAAAGTAGCGAAATTGATGGGTATCAGCCTGCTGGCGCTTGGCCTCGCGGCCTGCGACGGCGACACCAAAGACACCAAGGCAGCGTCTGACGGCGCGGCGGCCAGCGCGCCGGCCGGGCAGCAGGTCAGCCTGCTGGACGGTAAACTGGCGTTCACCCTGCCGGTCGGCATGGCGGATCAGAGCGGCAAGCTGGGCAACCAGGCCAACAACATGCATGTTTACGCAGACAGCACCGGCCAGCGCGCGGTGATCGTGATCCTGGGCGACAAGACCGCCGACAGCCTGGAGACCCTGGCCAAGCGCCTGGAGAATACCCAGCGCGCGCGTGACGCCAACCTGCAGGTGATCACCAACAAGGCGCTCGACGTCAACGGCGTGCCGCTGCGTCAGCTGGACAGCATCATCACCAGCAGCGGCGAAAAAGCCTATTCCTCCGTCCTGATCGGCTCGCTGAACAACAACATGCTGACCATTCAGGTGACGCTGCCGGCGGACAATCAGCAGCAGGCGCAGGCCGAAGCCGAAGGCATCATCTCCACCCTGAAGCTGAAGCAGTAATCCCACAGAGGGCCGGCTTGCCGGCCCTTTCGTTTTTATGCCAGCGCCTGCGCCAGCAGGGTGATCGGATGCTCGCAGCGCTTGCTGGTGGACATTTCTATCTGCCATTTGCAGGTCTCGCAGTCGGTCACTACCAGGTCCACCCCGCTCTCTTCGATCTGCCGGAACAGCGGCGCGCCGATGCCTTGCGAGGTGGCGTAGTTCTCCGATTTGAACCCGTAGGTGCCGGCGATGCCGCAGCACTGCGAATCCAGCACCACCAGCTCCAGTCCCGGTATCTGCTGCAGCAACTCCAGGGTGTAGGCGGTCCAGCCCATCTTCTCCATATGGCAAGGCGTGTGATAAGCCACCCGCAGCGGCGTGCGCTTCAGCGGCAGGCTGCGCCCCTGATTGATCAGGCGATAGAGATAGCGCGTCGCCAGCTCCACCCGATCGCGCACCGGGGTGGTGTCCACGTCCAGCAGATGAGGATATTCGTCGCGCAGGGTGAAGGTGCAGCTCGATGAGGTCGCCACCACCGGAATGCCGCGCTCAAGCACCGCTTCATGCAGCGACTCGGCGTTAACCCTGGCCTGCTTTTTGGCCTGCTCGATAAACCCGTTGGCGATCAGCGGCACGCCGCAGCATTTCTCGCGTTTCAGCAGCTGCACGCCGATATCCAGCGCGTTGAATACCCGGATCAAATCCTTGCCCAGCTGCGGATGGTTATAGTTGACGAAGCAGCCGTGGAAAAACGCCACCTGCTCGGCATAGCGCCGCTGAGCCTGCGCCTGTTGCCGGTACCAGCGGCGGAAGGTGCCGAACGAGTATTTCGGCAGTTCGCGACGGTGATCGATCTTCAGCGCCTTGTCCAACAGCTTGCGCACCGGTTTCAGCCCGGTGGCGGCGTTGACGATCGGCGCGAACGGCGTCGACAGCGAGCCCATGATATCGGTGTGGCTAAGGATGGCGTCGCGCAGCGTCGGCTTGCTCTGGGCGAAGTCGGCGCGAGCGCGCTGAATGATGTCGCCGATTTTGACGTCGGACGGGCAGGCCACTTCACAACGTTTGCAGTTGGTGCAGTATTTCAGCGCTTCGTCGTACAGCGCCGGATCTTTCAGCCGCAGCCGCTCGCCGTCCGGCCCCGCCTGTTTTGGCCCCGGATAGAGCGGGTTCACTTTGGCGACCGGACAATAGGTGGTGCAGACGGTGCATTTGATGCAGCTTTCAAAGCTGTGGTCCTGATGCAGGCTCATGCGTTTTCCTCCGCGGCGATCTGCTGCGCGACGTGCAGCGCACCGATCAATGACACGCCGGCGCCGCAGCCTTGCTGCAGCGGATCGTAGCCGCCGGCGACCGCGCCGATGGCGTACAGATTGTCGAACGGCATGCCCTGCTTCATCGCCCGCAGCCTGCCGTCGGTGCGCACGCCAAATTGCAGATAAGGCTGCGGCGCGAACAGCTCGCGCCGGCTCCAGTCGGCGCGATCCGCGCGGCTGTGTACGTCCAGCCCGAAGATCGGCTCGCGCACCCCGTCGAAATCCGCCACCAGCCCGTTGCTGAAGAAGCTGCCGCTGGCCAACACCACCTGCTGCGCCCGCAGCGGAATATCACCGTGGTTGCGGGTATACAGGCCCGTGACGCGGCCGGCTTCGCACTCGGCGCGCAGCACGCTGTCGCCGGGCATGAAAACGCCGCCCAGCTGTTGAAAACGCCGCCGCAGCGCCTGATGCAAGCGCATGCCGGGCACCGAAGGCGGCAGCGTCGGCAGCAGCCGGATCGGCTTGCCGACCGCATCCTGCAGCACCGCCAGCGACGCGTCGTCCTCCAATCCCAAACAGGCCGGCAGAAAGAGCGCGTCGGCTGCCCCCGCCAACCGCCGCAGTTCCTCGGCCATCGGCGGCAGACTTTCCATCAAATCCAGCACCCGGGCGATGTTTACCGCGCGGAACTCGCTGGGGTTATTGCGCAATCTGTCCAGCGCCGGCATGTGCAGATAGGCCACCTCAGTCTCTACGCCGAGCTCCCGGCTCAGAGAGTCGGCGGCCATTTGCGGCTGGAAATCGAGGAAGCCTTCGATGCCGATCACCGCAATGCGCCGCCACGGCAGTTGGCCGGTCAGCGGCAGCGTCGGGATCGCCTGCGGGCTGAGCCAGGTGGCGCGACGCGTGCCGAGCGGCGTAATGCGCAGATGGTTGTTGGTGCCCTCGCCCTGCAGGTTCAGCCCGCAGCGCTCCAACAGCCGCTGCGCGGCGGCGGACAGCGTCGCCACCCGGCCGGGCCCGATCAGGGCATACGGATGCTGCGGCGCCTGCTGCGCCAGCTGCGGTAGCGCCGCCAGCGGCATCTCGACCGGCGTGCCGTCCGGCAATCTCGCCAGCAGGTCGAGCGAGCCGGAGGAGAAGTAGAGCGCGCTCTGGCCGGAACTGACCACCGCACAGCGCTTGCCCTGTTCGGCCACGGCAATGGCGCAGCTCAGGCCCGCCAGGCCGCCGCCAATCACCACTACGTCAAATCGCATCATCCGCCTCCTGCTCCTTGTCGGCCTGGGCCTCAAGCCCGCATAGCCCCTGGTAAACCCAGCTGGTAAATTCACTCTCGCGCAGCGCATCGCCCCAGGCGATCGGCCGTACGCCTTTCCACCGTTCGTTGAGGAATTGCGACAGCTGCGCGATGGATTGCTGCGGCGTGCTGACGTTAAAGCGCGTCAACAGCCCGGCGGCGCGGCAGGCGCAGAGTTCGCCCTGGCAGGTGCCCATGCCGACGCGGGTGCGGCGGCGCAGATCCACCAGGTTATTGACGGTCAGCGAGTTGACCGCATAGCGCACTTCCCCGGCGGTCACCGCCTCGCATTCGCACACCAGGCTGGTGTCGAGCCGATCGGCCGCCGGCACCTGGCTGGCGCGGTCGCCGTGGCGGTAAATTGCCGAGCCGCGAATGCTGGCGGGCAGAGAAACCACGCTGCGCACCGTCTCCTCCGCCGACTGGCGGGAGCCGGGCAACGCATCCTGCGCGGTGGTGCACGGGCGGTTTACGCCAAGCTTTTCGCACACCTTGTCGGTGGCCCACTCCGCCATCAGGCGGTAGGTCATCAGCTTGCCGCCGGTGATGGTGATAAACCCTTCCAGCCCGTCGCGGGCGGCGTGATCGAGCAGCACGATGCCACGGCTGACGTTGCGCCCGCTGGGGTCGTCGTCGCTGGCCACCAGCGGCCGTACCCCGGCGTAGGCGCGCAGAATGCGGGTCTGCGCCAGGGTGGGCGCCAACAGCGCCCCCTCGCGGATCAGAATGTCCACTTCCTGCGGGGTCACCAGCATGTTGTCAATTTGGTCGTAGTCGATATGGGTCGAGGTGGTGCCGATCAGCGAGATGGTGTCGCCCGGCACCAGGATGTCGGCGTCCGCCGGTTTGCGGCAGCGGTTGATCACCATGTTGTTGATGCGGTGGCCGAGGATCAGCAGCGCCCCCTTGGCCGGGAACATGCGGATGCGCAAATCGGCGTATTCGGCGATCTGCTGGCCCCAGATGCCGGCGGCGTTGACCACCACCGGCGCATGCAGCGCATAGCGCCGCTGATTCTGATGGTCGTAAACGCGCACGCCCGTCACCCGATCGCCGCTGCGCAACAATCCCACCACCTGGTGGTAGGTCAGGATCTGCGCGCCATGTTCGCGCGCGTCCAACATGTTGGCGGCGGTCAGCCGGAAGGGATCGACGGTGCCGTCCGGCACGCGCACCGCGCCGATCAGCGCCGGGTTAGCCGCCGGCTCCAGCCGCAGCGCCAGCTGCGGGTCGATCGCTTCGGCGTCGATGTCGGCCTGGCGACAGGCGGCGATAAACTGTTGCTGATAGTCCAGCGAGTCCTGCGGCAGGGTGATGAACAGCCCATCGGTGCGCTCGATGCAGTGGTGGGCGATGCGTTTCAGGATGCGGTTCTCTTCGATGCACTCGCGCGCCGACTCGCCGTCGGTCACCGCATAGCGCGCGCCGCTGTGCAGCAAACCGTGGTTGCGGCCGGTGGCGCCGGTGGCGATGTCGTGGCGCTCCAGCAAAATGCAGCGCAAGCCGCGCCGCGCGCAGTCGCGGGCGATGCCTGCGCCGGTGGCGCCGCCGCCGATGATGATCACATCCGTTTCGCCGCCGTCAAAATAGCTGCTCATGTCGCTCCCTCAGGATCGGTAGTTATGAGCCTATTGAGCCACGGTTATAAGGGTCTTTGTTTGATAAGGAACAATAACGAACATCAAACGAAATAAAAATGTCCACAAAAAACCATCAATGTGATCATAATCACGATTTTTGGACGTTTTTCTATTTCATAACGTTAACGAATCGCTCAAAATCCGCCGTGGTTTCATAAAAGTGTAACAATTGCGCCATTCGTCACAGCGACACCAGGCGTATTTGACGACAATGGCGCTCGTTATGGAACACAAAAACACCACATTCGATATCCGCTCAATCATCAAATGAACGTAAAAGGTCATATTGATGTGATAACAGATAAAGCCATCGGAGGCGCTCATGTTGAGTATTTTTAAGCCGGCCGCACACATCGCCCGTGTGCCGAGCGATAAGGTAGACCCGCTCTACCGTAAGCTGCGCTGGCAAATTTTCCTGGGGATCTTCTTCGGTTACGCCGCTTACTATCTGGTGCGTAAGAACTTCACCCTGGCCATGCCTTACCTGATCGAACAAGGCTTCAGCCGCGGTGACCTCGGCTTCGCGCTGTCGGGCATTTCCATCGCCTACGGCTTCTCCAAATTCATCATGGGTTCGGTCTCCGACCGTTCCAACCCGCGAGTGTTCCTGCCTGCCGGCCTGATCCTGGCGGCGGCGGTGATGTTGTTCATGGGCTTCGTGCCGTGGGCCACCTCCAGCATCGCCATCATGTTCGTCCTGCTGTTCCTGTGCGGCTGGTTCCAGGGCATGGGTTGGCCGCCGTGCGGCCGCACCATGGTGCACTGGTGGTCGCAGAAAGAACGCGGCGGCATCGTCTCCATCTGGAACTGCGCCCACAACGTGGGTGGCGGCCTGCCGCCGCTGCTGTTCCTGCTGGGTATGGCCTGGTTCAACGACTGGCACGCGGCGCTGTACATGCCGGCCTTCGGCGCCATCCTGGTGGCTCTGATCGCCTTCGGCCTGATGCGCGACACCCCGCAATCCTGCGGCCTGCCGCCGATTGAAGAGTACAAAAACGACTATCCGGACGACTACAGCGAAAAAGACGAAGAAGAGCTGACCGCCAAACAGATCTTCATGCAGTACATCCTGCCGAACAAGCTGCTGTGGTACATCGCGGTCGCCAACGTGTTCGTCTATCTGCTGCGTTACGGCATTCTGGACTGGTCGCCGACCTACCTGAAAGAAGTGAAGCACTTCGCGCTGGACAAGTCTTCCTGGGCCTACTTCCTGTATGAATACGCCGGTATCCCGGGCACCCTGCTGTGCGGCTGGATGTCGGACAAAGTGTTCAAAGGCAACCGCGGCGCCACCGGCGTGTTCTTCATGACGCTGGTGACCATCGCCACCGTGGTGTTCTGGATGAACCCGCCGGGCAACCCGACCGTGGACATGATCTGTATGCTGGTCATCGGCTTCCTGATCTACGGCCCGGTGATGCTGATCGGCCTGCACGCGCTGGAGCTGGCGCCGAAGAAAGCCGCCGGCACCGCCGCGGGCTTCACCGGCCTGTTCGGCTACCTGGGCGGCTCGGTCGCGGCCAGCGCCATCGTTGGCTATACCGTAGACTTCTTCGGTTGGGACGGCGGCTTCATGGTGATGATCGGCGGCGGCGTGCTGGCGGTTATCCTGCTGCTGCTGACCATGCTGAACGAAAAGAAACACCACGCGGAAATCGCTGCCGGCAAACGCGGCTAACCGTCACACGACTTTTGCATGATTTAAAGGCCGCCCTGCGGCCTTTTTACTACCCTGCCCCCAACAACACGGAGAAAACGGAATGCGGACTCAAGTCAAAGCCCTGCTGACAGGGATCATTCTCGCTACCTCAATGGTCAGCGCCGCGCAGGCGGCGGACAAAGTGGTGATCGCCCACCGCGGCGCCAGCGGCTACCTGCCGGAACACACCCTGCCGGCGAAGGCAATGGCCTACGCGCAGGGCGCCGATTACCTCGAACAAGATCTGGTGATGACCAAAGACAACGAGCTGGTGGTGCTGCACGACCATTACCTCGATCGCGTCACCGACGTCGCCGAACGCTTCCCGGACCGCGCGCGCAAGGACGGCCGTTATTACGCCATCGACTTTACGCTGGCGGAGATCAAATCGCTGAAATTTACCGAAGGGTTTGAAATCGAAAACGGCAAGAAGGTACAGGGCTATCCTGGCCGCTTCCCGATGGGCAAATCCGACTTCCGCGTACACACCTTCCAGGAAGAGATCGAGTTCGTGCAGGGTCTGAACCATTCGACCGGCAAGAACATCGGCATCTACCCTGAAATCAAGGCGCCGTGGTTCCACAAACAAGAAGGCAAGGACATCTCCAGCAAAGTGCTGGCGGTGCTCAAGCAATACGGCTACACCGGCAAAAACGACAACGTATACCTGCAGTGCTTCGACGCCAACGAGCTCAAACGCATCAAGAACGAGCTGGAGCCGAAGCTGGGCATGGATCTGAAGCTGGTGCAGCTGATCGCCTATAACGACTGGCAGGAAACCTACGAGCAGAAAGCCGACGGCAAATGGGTGGAGTACGACTACGACTGGATGTTCAAGCCGGGCGCGATGAAGAAAATCGCTCAATATGCCGACGGCATCGGGCCGGACTACCACATGCTGGTGGTGGCGGATAAATCCAAGCCGGGCCACATCGTGCTGACCGACATGGTGAAAGAAGCGCACGCCAGCAAGCTGGCGGTGCATCCGTTCACCATCCGCGCCGATGCGCTGCCGAAGTACGTGACCGACGTGAACCAGCTGTATGACGTGATTTACAACCAGGCCGGCGTCGACGGCGTGTTCACCGACTTCCCGGACAAGGGCGTGCAGTTCCTGCAGAAGCAGGGCCAGCACAAGTAATGCCAAGGGCGCCGCAAGGCGCCCTTGTTATTTCCGAGAAACGCCCGGGTTATGTCAGAGGAACATCTTGCGCAGGTAGTGCGGCACCGCGTTATCGACGTTGGAGCCGATCACTTCCAGCTCCGGCAACATATCCTTCAAGCGCTGATGCGCGTCGCGCATGATGCAGCCCTTGCCGGCCATCGACAGCATCTCCAGATCGTTCATGCCGTCGCCGAAGGCGATGCACTCTTGCAGCGTATAGCCGATGATCTTGGCCACTTCTTCCAGCGCATGCCCTTTCGACACGCCGCCCGCCATCACTTCCAGGCAGGTCGGGAACGAGAAGCTGACGTTGACCCGATCGCCCCAGCGCGCGTTGATGGCGTCTTCCACCTGCAGCAGCCGCTCGTGATCTTCGCAGGTGAAGTAGACCTTGCAGACGCCGTCGGTTTCCAGCAGGCCCGGTTCGAACAGCTGGTATTTGAACACCGACTCCTGGAAGAATTCTTCCTGCTCCGGGCTTTCGCGGTTGGTAAACCAATCGTCGTTGCGGTAGACGTTGGTGGTGATCTCCGGATCGTCGTGCAGCATGCCGTACAGATCGCGGGCGATATCCTCGTCCAGGTTATGACTGAAAATCAGCTCGCCGGCGGTGTTGTGCACCCGCGCGCCGTTGGAGGTGATCATAAAGGCGCTGATCTCCAGGCTGTCGCGGATCTGCGCCACGTCGATATGGTGGCGGCCGGTGGCGAATACGAAATGCACGCCGCGCTGGGTCAGCAACTTCAGCGTTTCTTTGGCGTACGGCGACAGGGTATGGTCGGGAGACAGCAGCGTGCCATCTAAATCGGAAGCGACGACGTGATACATAGCGTTATGTTCTAACCTCTGATGGAGTTGTCGGCGGCAGCGCGCCGCCTAAGTGTTGAGCAAAGAAGCGCAGGATTGCGTTCAGTGCTTCGGCGCGCATCGCGTCCCGCTCGAACAGGATCTCATGGCGTGCGCCGTTGATAACCCACGGAAGCCCCCCTTCGCAAGGGCGCCCCGCGTCTGACAGAGCCTGACAAAAAGCCTGATGCGAACGGTTGTCGACGACTCGTTCTTCACCGGCTTGCAAAAGCAACAGCGGCGTTGTGATCGCCCCGGCCCGAGCGATAATCTGCCGGCCGGCGCGGATGCTCTCCCGCACCCAATGGTAGGTCGGCCCGCCCACCTGCAGCTCGGGGTAATCGGCGTAATAGCGCAGGCTGCGCCGGTAGCGTTCGCGGCTGTGGGTCAACACGTTGACCACATACGGCAGCGGCCGCCACTGGCCGGTGCCCACCGCGTAATAGTCGCGGATCGCCGGGCGGCTCTCCGCCCAGTCGAGAATGCGGTCGGCCAGCCAATCCGGCATCGGCAACTGGATGCCGAACATCGGCGCGCAAAACGCCGCCGCGTCGAACGCCTGCGGCCGGCGCTGCAGGAACTGCGCCAGGATCGCGCCGCCCATCGAATGCGCCAGCGCGAAGCGCTGCCGATAACCGCGCGATTCGACCTCGCGTTGCCAAAGCTGCTCGAAATCGTCCACGTAGTCGGCGAAGTTTACCACATGACCGCGGTGCGTATCCGCCAGTAAACGGCCGGAGCGCCCCTGGCCACGATGATCGACGATCACCACGTCGTAACCGCAGTGGAACAGATCGTAGGCCACCTCGGGGTATTTCACGTAGCTTTCGATGCGACCGGGGCTGACCACCACCACCCGCTGATGCCGCGCGGAACTGAAACGCACAAAGCGGATCGGCACGCCGTCCACGCCGCTGAACTCGCCCTCTTCCCGCAGCCGCCAGAAATCCAGCAGCGGCCCGGTGGCGAAGGCAGCGAACTGCGTTTCACGCGTTAACCAGTCATCGGAGCTGAGAGTGAACGAGGTCATCGAGAGCGTTTTCCCTGTGGGGCCGGCGGAAAATGTGACCGCTGGCACAAGAAATCATACTAGCGTATTGTGATTCAATTCTTACAAAAAACGGCGCCGCCTCGGCGCATTGTGGCACAAAACGACACTTTCAGGGAGCCGAAGAACCATGACCTTGGACTGGTGGTTAACCTATCTGCTGACCACGCTTATCCTCAGCCTGTCCCCCGGCTCAGGCGCCATCAACACCATGAGCACCGGCATCAGCCACGGCTATCGCGGCGCCGCCGCGTCGATCGCCGGGCTGCAGGTCGGGCTGAGCGCACACATCGTGCTGGTAGGCATCGGCCTCGGCGCGCTGATATCGCAATCGCTGCTGGCGTTCGAGCTGCTGAAATGGCTGGGCGCCGCCTACCTGGTGTGGCTCGGCATCCAGCAATGGCGCGCCGCCGGGGCGCTGGATCTGCATGCGCTGGCGGGCAGCATGCCGCGCCGCCGTCTGTTCCGCCGCGCGGTGCTGGTCAACCTGACCAACCCGAAAAGCATCGTGTTCCTCGCCGCGCTATTCCCGCAGTTCATTTTGCCCAATCAGCCGCAGGCCGAGCAGTATCTGGTGCTCGGCGTCACCACCGTGGTGGTGGATATTCTGGTGATGATCGGTTACGCCACCCTGGCGACGCGCATCGCCGGCTGGCTGAGAACGCCGCGCCAAATGCAGCTGCTCAACCGGGTATTCGGTTCGCTGTTCATTCTGGTGGCGGGGCTGCTGGCGACCGCCCGCAAGGCCTGAAAAAAAGGCCGGGCATCGCTGCTCGGCCTTGGGCATGTCACTGCCGATCAGCGGGTAAAGATCAGGTGTAACCCGAAGCCGGTGAACAGCACCCCCGCCACCCCGTCGATCCACTTGGCCAACCGCTGGTAGCCGCGGCGCATCGCCGGCAGCGCGAACACCACCGCCACCAGGCTGAACCAGACGAAGGTCTCGGCGACGATCAGCAGGAACAGCCCCCAGCGCGCCCCGGCGCCGACGCTGTCGCCGACGAACAGCGAGAACACGCTGCCGAAATAGATCACCGCTTTCGGGTTGGACAGATTGGTCAGGAAACCGCGAATAAAGCTGCGCCCGGCCTTCGGCAACGCCACCTGGGCTTCCGCCGCCGGCTGCGCTTGCTGCGCCCGCGCGGAACGCAGCAGCTGCCACCCCATCCAGCACAGGTAAATGCCGCCGCCGACCATGATGATCTGATGCAGCCAGGCCATCTTCTGCAGGATCAGATGCAGCCCCATCAACGCCACGCCGGCCCATACCACGATGCCGAGAGAAATGCCGACCACGCCCATCATCGCCTCGCGGCGCGAGCGGCTGGCAGCGGTTTGCGACACGAAAAAGAAGTCCGGCCCCGGGCTCATCAGCGCAATCAGATGCACCAGCGCCACGGTGAGAAACAGCATCAGCATGATTTATCGCCCTCAGTCTTCGTCATTGTCGAGATGGTCGCGGATCATCGCCATAAAGGGCGCGCCGAAACGCTCCAGTTTGCGCTGGCCGACGCCGTTGACGCTCAGCAGATCGCCGGCCTTGATCGGCATCTGTTCGGCCATTTCCAGCAGTGTGGCGTCGTTGAACACCACATACGGCGGAATGTTCTCTTCATCGGCAATCGATTTGCGCAGTTTTCGCAGCTTGGCGAACAGCTTGCGATCGTAATTGCCGCCGTAGGATTTCTGGTTGGCGCTACCGCGCGACTTCAGGCTCTGGATGCGCGGCACCGCCAGCTGCAGCGCCACCTCGCCGCGCAACACCGGGCGCGCCGCCTCGGTCAATTGCAGCGCCGAGTGCATGGCAATGTTCTGGGTGATAAAGCCCAGGTGGATCAGCTGACGCAGCACGCTGGTCCAGTGTTCGGTGGTTTGATCGCGGCCGATGCCGTACACCGGCAGCTTGTCGTGACCGTATTCGCGAATGCGTTGGTTGTTGGAACCGCGCAGCACTTCCACGATGTACCCCAGGCCGAAGCGCTGGCCGACGCGGTACACGCAGGACAGCGCCTTGCGCGCATCCTCCAGCCCGTCGTAGCGCTTGGGCGGATCGAGGCAGATGTCACAGTTGCCGCAGTTCTCGTGCTTGCCTTCGCCGAAGTAGTTGAGCAGCACCAGACGGCGGCAGGTTTGCGCCTCGGCGAACGCGCCCATGGCGTTCAGCTTGTGGCGTTCGATATCCAGCTGCTGTCCGGCGGGTTTTTCCTCCAGACAGCGGCGCAGCCAGGCCATGTCGGCCGGATCGTACAGCAGGATGGCTTCGGCCGGCAGACCGTCGCGCCCGGCGCGGCCGGTCTCCTGATAATAGGATTCGATATTGCGCGGAATGTCGAAATGCACCACGAAGCGCACGTTGGGTTTGTTGATGCCCATGCCGAAGGCGACGGTGGCCACCACCACCTGCAGATCGTCACGCTGAAACGCTTCCTGCACCTGCGCGCGGCGATCGTTGTCCAGCCCGGCGTGGTAGGCGCCGACGCTCAGCCCGCGGCTCTGCAGACGCGCGGCGGTGTCTTCCACCTTGGCGCGGCTGTTGCAATAGATAATGCCGCTCTTGCCGCGCTGATCCTGCACGAAGCGCCACAGCTGATCGAGCGGCTTGAATTTTTCCACCAGCGTGTAGCGGATGTTCGGCCGGTCGAAGCTGCTGACCTGCACCAGCGGATCCTGCAACGACAGCAGGCGCACGATATCGCCGCGGGTAGACTCGTCGGCGGTGGCGGTCAGCGCGATCACCGGCATCGACGGGAAGCGCTGTTTCAGCTGACCCAGCGCGCGATATTCCGGCCGGAAGTCATGGCCCCACTGCGAAATACAGTGCGCCTCATCCACCGCCAGCATCGCCGGCGGGCAGTGGTCGAGCAGGTTGAGGAAGCTTTCCATCATCAGCCGTTCCGGCGCGATGTACAGCATCTTAATGGTGCCGTTGCGGCAGCCGGCCATGACGTCCAGCTGCTCCTCGCGGGTTTGCGTCGAGTTGTAGCAGGCGGCGGAAACGCCGTAGGCCAACAGTTGGTCGACCTGGTCCTTCATCAGCGAGATCAGCGGGGAAACCACCAGGGTCAGGCCGTCCATCACCAGCGCCGGGATTTGGTAACACAGCGACTTGCCGCCGCCGGTCGGCATCACCACCAGGCAATCCTGCCCGCCGATCGCGGCGTTGATAATCGTTTGTTGGCCCGGACGGAATTGCTGGTAGCCGAAGGTATCGCGCAATACCTGCTCGGCCAGCAACTCTCTGTTAATCACTGCTGCGGTTGACACACACTTCCCCATTTTTTCATCGGTACACACCCACCGGGTATGATTACATAATATCGTTCAGCATGACACCA
The DNA here is from genome assembly GCF_052169175.1 of Serratia sp. CY31944. Taxonomy (NCBI): domain Bacteria; kingdom Pseudomonadati; phylum Pseudomonadota; class Gammaproteobacteria; order Enterobacterales; family Yersiniaceae; genus Serratia; species Serratia sp. CY31944. The sequence continues at coordinate 67,267 of NZ_JBJNLG010000017.1, read as the reverse complement.
ACGCCCACCCGTGTCTGCCGGAAGTTGTAGTCGATCAGCGATTCGCCGTAGCCGCTGAACACCTGGGTATAGAATCGCACGTTGCGGGTGATCGGATAGCTCCAGCCCAGTTCCGCGCCGCCGTAGCCGCTGTTCCAGTTGTAGTGGCTGTCAACGCTGAACACGCTGTCGCCCCAGGCGTAACCGACCTTCAGCCGGTAGTATCCCATGTATTTGGTGATGTCCGGGTTGTCGTCGTTGCTCGAGCTCTCCGAGAAACGGAACCAGGGCTTGAGATCCACCTGCCAGTTGCCGTTTTGCGCCATCAGCCGCGCATAGCCGCGATTCCAGCTGCGCGACGTCGGGTCCGAGCGGCCGTTGGATTGATGGTTAACGCCGATTTCAACATCGCGCAGCGTCCAACCGGCAAAGCGGTAATCGGTCGCCCACCCCACGAACAGCTGCGGCTCGTAGTTGGTCTCGCGGAACGGCGAAGACTCGCCGCGGTTGGACAATTGCCACCAGGAGCGCTGAGTATAAGACGCGCCGAGCACCGAGTTGTCGCCGGCAATGCCCCGCCACAGCGGAAACGCCAGGCTAAGCTGGTATTTCACCTCGTCCTTGCGCGCCTTGTCGGCCCAGTTGTATGTCTTGATGGCCTCTTGGTTGATATCGCTGGTGTCGGTATACAGCAGGTAATTGGGATCGTAAGGGTACAGCGTGAACGGATTATCGTGCTCCTGCAACAGGTTGGCGATAATGCTGCCGCGCACCGCCGGCTTATCGTGAATCTGCTGCTCTTTGGCTTCCGCAGCCAATGCCAGCGCCGGCATCAGCAGCGTGGCGGAAACGATCCCTGACAAAATGCGCATAACCTCTCCTCACTCCAACGAAAAAGGGCAATCCCGGAAAAAATCAGGCCATTTTACACACAAAGGAGGCTTTACCGCAGCGCAGGCCGGTTTTATTGGAATAGTCTGGAAAGCAACAAAGGTTAAGCATAAAATCAACATTCCATTAACCTGGACTGACCAGTTAGCTCCCTTAAAACGCAAAAGAAAAACGGAAACCCGCTATGTCGACCACACCACTGACCCTGGAAGCCGCCCGCCGCAAGATCGGCGAAATCTTTGTCTACCACATGCCGTTCAACCGCGAGCTTGGCCTGGAGCTGCGCCGCTTCGACGATGATTACGTCGAGCTGAGCTTCACCAACCAGCGCAAGCTGGTGGGCAACGCCGCACAGGAAATTCTGCACGGCGGCGTGATCGCCGCGGTGCTCGACGTCGCCGCCGGGCTGGCCTGCGCCGGCGGGGTGCTGACGCGCATGGAGCCGCTGATCGAAGAAGAGATCGCCGCCAAACTGTCGCGTATGGGCACCATCGATCTGCGCGTCGACTACCTGCGCCCCGGCCGCGGCGAACACTTCGTCGCCTCCGCCAGCGTGCTGCGCAGCGGCAATAAGGTCGCCGTCGCCCGCGTAGAACTGCATAACCACGACGGCCTGCATATCGCGACCGCGACCGCCACCTATCTGGTCGGCTGATGATTGTGTGCGGTGGGCGTCTTCAGTACACTCACCGCATCTTACGTTCCCCACCGAGTGACGTCATGGACGCAAAGCAAACGCGTCAGGGCATTTTCTTCGCCCTGGCCGCCTATTTTATGTGGGGCATCGCCCCGGCCTATTTCAAACTGATTCAGCAAGTATCCGCGGACGAGATCCTCACCCACCGGATCATCTGGTCGTTTTTCTTCATGCTGGCGCTGATCACGCTGGGCCGCAACTGGCCGAAAGTGCGCGCCGCCTGCCAAAATCGCAAACGGCTGCTGCTGCTGGCGGTCACCGCGCTGTTGATCGGCGGCAACTGGCTGCTGTTCATCTGGGCGGTGAACAACCACCATATGCTGGAAGCCAGCCTGGGCTACTTCATCAACCCGCTGGTTAACGTGCTGTTGGGGATGCTGTTTCTCGGCGAGCGCTTTCGCCGCATGCAGTGGGTGGCCGTGGCGCTGGCGTTCACCGGGGTGCTGGTGCAGCTCTGGCAGTTCGGTTCGTTGCCGATCATCGGTCTGGGGCTGGCGTTCAGCTTCGCCTTCTACGGCCTGCTGCGCAAGAAAATCGCCATCGACGCCCAGACCGGCATGCTGATCGAAACGCTGTGGCTGCTGCCGGTGGCGGCGGCCTATCTGTTCCTGTTCGCCGACAGCCCCACCAGCCACCTGAGCGCCAACCCGTGGTCGCTGAACCTGCTGCTGGTCGCCGCCGGCATCGTCACCACCGTGCCGCTGCTGTGCTTCACCGCGGCGGCCACCCGGCTGCGCCTGTCGACGCTCGGTTTCTTCCAGTATCTCGGCCCGACGCTGATGTTCCTGCTGGCGATCACCTTCTACGGCGAAACCGTCGGCCAGGACAAACTGGTGACCTTCGGCTTTATCTGGGCGGCGCTGATCCTGTTCACCCTCGACGCGCTCTACACCCAGCGCAAGCTGCGCTGAGCCCGGCGCCGCCGGGTTACAGCCAGTTCTTGCGCTTGAAGTACAGGTAAGGGGCCAGACCGGCCAGGATCATCAAGGTGATGGCGCCCGGGTAGCCGAACGACCATTTCAGCTCCGGCATGAATTCGAAGTTCATGCCGTAGCTGGAGGCCACCAGCGTCGGCGGCAGGAACACCACCGACACCACCGAGAAGATCTTGATGATGCGGTTCTGCTCGATGTTGATGAAGCCCATCGCCGCCTGCATCAGGAAGTTCACCTTCTGGAACAGCGATTCGTTGTGCGGCAGCAGGGATTCGATGTCGCGCAGCACTTCACGCGCCTGCTCCAGCTGGCCGGTCGGCAAACGCGCCTTGCGCACCAGGAAGTTGAGCGCGCGCTGGGTATCCATCAGACACAAACGCACCTTCCAGCCGATATCTTCCAGCTCCGCCAGCGTCGATAGCGCGGCGTCGTATTCATCGCCCTGATGCCCTTCCATGATCACCCGGCTGAGCTGTTCCAGATCGCTGTAGATGTTCTCTATCTCGTCCGCCAGCTGTTCAATCTTGGTTTCGAACAGATCCAGCAGCAGTTCGTAGGCGTTGCCTTCGAGCATGGTCTGGTTGCGGGCGCGCATGCGGTACAGACGAAACGCCGGCAGTTCACGCTCGCGCAGGGTATACAGGCGGCCGTCGCGGATGGTGAACGCCACCGTGGAGTTGCCGGCGTGATCTTCCGCATCTTCAAAGTAGAAGAAGGAGTGGATATGCAGACCGTCTTCATCTTCGAAGAAACGGGCGGAGGCTTCGATGTCGTCCAGTTCGGGACGCGTCGCCAGGCTTTGTCCCAGCTCATTCTGCACGCGCTCACGCTCGCCCTCTTCCGGCTCGACCAGATCAACCCACAGCGATGACGTGAGATCATCCGAGTCGTCCAGCTCCAGACGGGACAAGCGGCGGTTATCTAATTTAAAAGCGCTCAGCATGTGCCAAAACTCCGTGAAGGTAACGGGTGCGGACAACGCGTTGAAGCACAGAAACAGAGGGGATGCGTATCACCGATTTGTTTCAGACCATGAAGAGATCTGACTCATAGCGACGCTTTGCGGGGTCGCCGACAACCACGAAGGCTATCAGCAAAAACGGAGAGCCTTAGAAGTTATACCTGCGGCGCAGGTCAGTGAGCCAGTATCTACTGGGTGTGTCCAAGGCGTCTGTCCTCAATGATAATAGTGCGCGCATGTTACGCCGAGAAGAAAAAGCCTGTCAACACGTTAGGCGGGATAATTGCGCAACAAATCATCACGGTGTTCAATGGCAAAAATGGCGCCTAAACCGTACTGAAAAAGTCGCGGCGATCGCTTACCGCCACCAAGAATGTTGCTAAGATGACATCACCCTAATGGTACGACAAGCATGCGGATTTAAACGATGAAACAGATTACCGCCCATGAACTGACCGCGATGAGCGAACAGGCCGCCAGCGTGCCCCGCCTGCGCGCGCACCGCACCTTACACGAAGAGTTGAGCGACCCGGTGCAACGCCTGGCGATCGCCATGGAACCCGGCACCTATATCCGCCCGCACCGTCACCCGCAAACCTGGGAACTGCTGACGCCGCTGCGCGGCCGTTTTGTCGTGCTGCAGTTCAACGATGACGGCGTCGTAACGCAACGCACCCTGCTCGGCGAAGAAACCAAAGTGCTGGAGATGCCGGCATTTACCTGGCATGCGGTGTTGTCGGTCGATGCCGGCGGCGTAGTGTTCGAAGTGAAGCAGGGCCCGTATCAGGCGTTGACCGAAGAGGACTGCATGCCGTGGGCGCCGCAGGAAGGCGGTGAAGGCACCGAAGCGGTGATGCGCTGGTATGCCACCGCGCAGGTCGGCGATCGCTACCCTCACTGATCCTGAACGATTGCAGGGGCTGCCCCCTGCAACGCGCCCCTCTCTTTTATACCGTTTCCAGGCGAGCGTAGGCCGCCACCAGCCACTTGATGCCCTCGCCCGGGAAGGCGATCTGCAGCCGGCTGTGCTCGCCGCTGCCCTCCAGATTGACGATGGTGCCTTCGCCAAACTTGGGATGGCGCACGCGCTGGCCCAGCTTGTAACCGGTATCGTTCTCGCTGATCGGCGTGCCCATGCGGCGGTGATTGACCGGGCGCGATACGCTGGCGCGCAGGCGCACTTCTTCCACGCACTCTTCCGGCAGTTCGCCGATAAAGCGCGACGGCCGGTGGTAAACCTCTTTGCCATACAGACGGCGCGTTTCGGCATAGGTCAGCGTCAGCTTCTGCATGGCGCGCGTTACGCCCACATAGGCCAGGCGGCGCTCCTCCTCCAGACGGCCGCCTTCATCCAGCGACATCTGGCTCGGGAACATGCCCTCTTCCATGCCGACGATAAACACCAGCGGGAACTCCAGCCCCTTGGCCGAGTGCAGGGTCATCAGCTGCACCGCGTCCTGATAGGCGTCGGCCTGGCCTTCGCCCGCTTCCAGCGCCGCATGCGACAGGAACGCCTGCAGCGGCATCAGATCCTGATCTTCGTCCTGATAGCTGAACTGGCGCGTCGCCGTCACCAATTCCTCAAGGTTTTCAATGCGCGCCTGCCCCTTTTCGCCTTTCTCCTGCTCATACATGATGAACAGCCCGGAATCGCGGATCACCCGGTCGGTCTGCACGTGCAGCGGCATGTCGGCGGTTTCGTGCGCCAGCGACTCCACCAGTTCGATAAAGCGCTGCAGCGCCGACGCAGCGCGGCCGGCCAACACCTTGTCCTGCATCAGCTCACGCGTCGCCTGCCACAGCGTCAGCTGGCGATCGCGCGCCGCCTGGCGCACCACGTCGAGGGTGCGATCGCCGATGCCGCGCGTCGGGGTGTTGACCACGCGCTCGAAGGCTGCGTCGTCGTTGCGGTTGGAAATGAGGCGCAGGTAAGCCAGCGCATCCTTGATTTCCTGGCGTTCGAAGAAGCGCTGGCCGCCGTAGATGCGGTACGGCATCGCCGTCTGCAGCAGCGCCTCTTCCAGCACGCGCGACTGGGCGTTGCTGCGGTACAGGATGGCGCAGTCGTTCAGCGCCCCGCCGTTGTCCTGCCAGGTCTTGATGCGGTTGACCACGAAGCGCGCTTCGTCGAGTTCGTTGAAGGCGCAGTAGATGGAGATCGGTTCGCCTTCGCCGCCTTCGGTCCACAGGTTTTTGCCCATGCGCCCGTCGTTGTTGGCGATCAGGGTGTTGGCCGCTTTCAGGATGTTGCTGGTGGAACGGTAGTTCTGCTCCAGGCGGATGGTTTCCGCGCCGGGGAAATCTTTCAGGAAGCGCTGGATGTTTTCCACCTGCGCGCCGCGCCAGCCGTAGATCGACTGGTCATCGTCGCCGACGATCATCACGTTGCTGTTGCCGCCCGCCAGCAAACGGATCCAGGCGTACTGGATACTGTTGGTATCCTGGAATTCGTCCACCAGCACGTTGGTGAAACGTTCGCGGTAGTGGTTGAGGATATGCGGCTTGTTCAGCCACAGCTCGTGCGCGCGCAGCAGCAGCTCGGCGAAATCCACCAGCCCCGCGCGATCGCAGGCTTCCTGATAGGCCTGGTAGATGCGCAGCCAGGTGGCCTCTACCGGGTTGTTGTAGGTCTCGACGTGCTGCGGCCGCAGGCCCTCGTCTTTCTTGCCGTTGATGTACCACATCGCCTGACGCGGCGGCCACTGCTTCTCGTCGACGTTCAGCGCCTTGATGATGCGCTTGAGCAGCCGCAGCTGGTCGTCGCTGTCGAGGATCTGGAAATCCTGCGGCAGGTTGGCTTCCAGGTGGTGGGCGCGCAACAGACGGTGCGCCAGGCCGTGGAAGGTGCCGATCCACATGCCGCCCTGGCTGGTGCCGATCAGATGTTCGATACGGTGGCGCATTTCCGCCGCCGCCTTGTTGGTGAAGGTCACCGCCATGATCGAATACGGCAAGCAGTTCTCCACCGACAGCAGCCAGGCGATGCGATGCACCAGCACCCGCGTCTTGCCGCTGCCCGCTCCGGCCAGAACCAACAGGTTGCTGCGCGGCGCCGCCACGGCTTCACGTTGTTTTTCATTCAGGCTGTCGAGCAGATCGGAGACGTCCATAGGCACCACTAATGGTTAAGGGAAAACCCGCCGCTGACGGGTTTTTCACTGGAAATTTATACAGAGTTCTGGCAGGGATTATAACAATGCTGTCAGCGATGCCAACTGCGAAATCTCAATATGCGGCAGCAGGCGGCTGTCGGCGGCCTGCATCAGGCAGCGTTGCCGATCGTTGATCCAACAGGCCTGCAGCCCCGCGCGCAGCGCGCCGGCGACGTCGGTGGTCAGATCGTCGCCCACATGCAGGATCTGCTCGGGCGCCACGCCCAGCCGCTCGACGGCCAGGTGATACATGTCCTGATACGGCTTGGCGCGCCCGTCCGGCCCGGAGCGCAACACGAACTGGAAATAACCGTCCAGGCCGCACTGCGCCGGATCGGCGTTGCCGTTGGTGATCGCCACCAGCGGGTAGCGCGCGGCCAGCGCCTTCAGCGTGGCGTGGGTCGCTTGCGGTACCTCGATGCGGCTGCGCCACAGCGCGAAGTTTTGCATCGCCGCATCGGCCCCGATCGCCGCGTCGGCATCGCGCAGCCCCTGCCGGCTCAGCGCCAGATGAATAGCGCGCCAGCGCCACTGGGTGACGTCGTGGTAAATCTCCGGATCCTGCTCGCGCAGCTCCTGGCGCAGGCGGTGGAAATCCGCCGACTGAAAGCTGTTCAGACCGGGGTGGTAGCTCTGCAGGAAGGCCACCGACTGTTGTTCGGTTTGCCGGATCACCGGGCGATTGTCATACAGCGTGTCGTCCAGATCGAAAGTCAGCGCCGCCAGCGGGCGCAGCGGGCGATAAAAATGCATCAGGATTTCCCCCGTTTGGCGCGCGGATGCGCGGCATCGTACACGTTCGCCAGATGTTGAAAGTCGAGGTGGGTATAAATTTGCGTGGTGGTCAGGTTGGCGTGGCCGAGCAGCTCCTGCACCGCGCGCAGATCGCCGCTCGACTCCAGCATGTGAGTGGCGAAGGAGTGACGCAGCTTGTGCGGGTGAATATGGCTGTTGACGCCCTGTTTCACGCCCCATTCGGCGAAGCGCTTTTGCACGTTGCGCGTCGAGATGCGCCGCCCCTGATTGGACAGGAACATCGCGTCATCTTCCGGCCCGAACAGATCGCGCATCGCCAGCCAGTGTTCCAGCCAGGTGACGGCGGTGCGCCCGATCGGCAATTTGCGCTCTTTGCTGCCTTTCCCCATCACCCACACCTCGCCGGCCGCCATATCGACATGGCGGCAATCCAGCCCCACCAGCTCGGAGAGGCGCAGGCCGGCGCCGTACATCACCTCCAGCATGGCGCGATCGCGCACCGCCAACGGATCGTTGAGATCGATCTCCAGCAGCTGGTTCATTTCATCGACGTCGATGTTTTTCGGCAGATGGCGGCCGCTGCGCGGCGTGCGGATGCCTTTGGCGGGGTTGGCGTGCAATACGCCCTGGCTGACCAGCCAGTCGAGGAAACTGCGCAACGAAGAGAGCCGCAGCGCCAGGCTGGCGGACTGCAGGCCGGCGCGTTTGCTGCGCGCCGCCAGCATGCGCACCCGGGCGGCGTCCAGCGCCGCCCAGTCGGTGACGCCGATCTCCTGCGCCAGGCGCATCAGCGCCGCCAGCTGGCGCGAATAGCTAAGCTGCGTCAGCGGGCTGAGTTGCCGTTCTACCTTGAGATAACGCAGAAAAGCGTCCACCGGCTGCTGCAGGCTGGGCGCAATCGGCGTCATGCGCGTTCGACCCAGCGTTCCAGCAGCGCCGGCAGCATGCGCGCCAGTTGATTGAGCATCACCGTGCCCATGCCCTGCTGATAGTGTTGCGTATCGCGGCTGCTGAAGATCACCATGCCCAGTTCGCCATCGTCGCCCAGCATCGACAGCGCCACCGAGCCAATCTGGCCAATCTGTTTGGCCTGCGGCAACAGCAGCAGCAGTTCGGGGCCGTTCAGGCCGCCGAGGTAATGTTGTTCGCTGCCCAGCCGCTGAATGCGAAACGGCTCGAACGCCGAACGCGTCAGCGCCAGGTGGGTAAAGTCGGAAGGCGCGCCGATCTTCCAGCGCTCGGCGAACAGGCGCACCGTGGCGCCGGCCAAACCAAAGCCGCGCGCCCAGCGCTGCAGCCGGTTGAGCATGTCCTGCAGGCTGTCGGCGGTGGCCAGATCGGCCTGCAGGTGCAACAACCGGGCGAAGAGCCCTTCGTTGGCGCTGGCCTGCTCCATCAGCAGCGTGATCTCTTCTTCCAGCCGTTCGATGTGATTGCGCTGGCGGGCCAGATGCCATTCCACCAGCGAAACGGTGCCGCGCACCGGGTGAGGCACGCGCATCTGCTCAACCTGGCGCGCGTTGCGAATAAAGAAATCCGGGTTCTGCAGCAGGTACTGCATCACGGTGTCGTCATCCAGCGCCAGGCCGGCGACGCTCTGTTCTTCTACGCTTTTCATAGATGAATAAATCCGTCATAGACATGGGTTGCCGGGCCGGTCATAAACAGCGGGTTGCCCGGCCCTTTCCAGCGAATATGCAGGCTGCCGCCCGGCAGTTCTACATGCACCTCTTCTGACAGCAATTCCTGTTGGATCCCCACCGCCACCGCCGCACAGGCGCCGCTGCCGCAGGCCTGCGTTTCGCCGGCGCCGCGCTCGTAAACGCGCAGCTTGATATGATCGCGGCTGACCACCTGCATAAAACCGATGTTGGCCCGTTCCGGGAAGCGCTCATGCCCTTCCAGCACCGGCCCGAGCAGCTCCACCTTGGCGGTTTTTACATCGTCCACCTGCAAAACACAATGCGGGTTGCCCATCGACACCACGCCGCACAGCACGGTGTGTTCCGCCGCGCGCATGATGTAGGTCTTTTCCGCCTTGGCGGCGCGGAACGGCACCGCCTGCGGATCGAAATTAGGCTCGCCCATGTTGACGCACACCAGATCGTCGTCGGTGACGCTGAGCACCATGCGCCCGTTTTGGGTGCTGACGCGGATGTCGCGTTTGTTGGTCAGCCCTTTCAGCCGCACAAAGCGCGCGAAGCAGCGCGCGCCGTTGCCGCACTGCGCCACTTCGCTGCCGTCGGCGTTGAAAATTCGGTAGTGAAAATCCAGCTCGGGATCGTAAGGCGGTTCTACCACCAGCATCTGGTCAAAGCCGACGCCCAGGTGCCGATCGGCCAGCCGGCGGATCAGCTCAGGTGAAAAATAGACATTCTGTGTAACGGCATCGACCACCATAAAGTCGTTGCCCAGACCGTGCATTTTGGAGAACTGCATATCATACTCCGCTATCTGGACGCGCTATCCGTCTTGATTTTACGGCGGCGCTCGCCACCGCAAACAGGGTGTTACTGGTCGACCATCGACGGTTTTTGCTGAGAGCCAGACTGCTCCTGCTGGTTCTTTTGCACCTGATCGCCCGTTTGCACCGGCGGCTTGGCCGGTTTTTGGCTGGCGGGATCGGCAGGCGGGAAGTAAAGCGGGCCTTTCAGACCACAGCCGGCGAGGCCGGTAACCAGAACTGCCATCAGCGCATAGCGTAGTTGTTTTTTCATTTGCATTAATGCCTGTAATTCATGCGTCCAAGGTCTCTATAATCGCAGGTGGATCATGAAAAGCAATAGGAATTGAATATGAACGACAGCGAGTTTCACCAGTTGGCCGACCAGCTGATGCTGAATATTGAAGAGACACTGGACGATTTTGACGGCGATGCGGATATCGATTACGAAACCAATGGTGGCGTAATGACGCTGAGCTTCGAAAACGGCACCAAAATCGTCATCAACCGACAGGAGCCGCTGCACCAGGTGTGGCTCGCCACCAAGGCCGGCGGCTACCACTTCAACTACCGCGACGGCGCTTGGCTATGCGATCGCAGCGGGCAGCCGTTTTATCAGCTGCTCAGCGAAGCGGCCAGCGCGCAGGCCGGCGAGGAACTGCGTTTTTCCTGAGGCTAAGCAGGGCTCGGCAACCGAGCCCTTGCGGCGTCAATGCAGCTGGAACTGCTGTTTCAGCGGCTGCGCGGCGCCGTCGGCCACCGTCACGCACAGGCTGGACAGCACGTTGCTGCGGAACGGGATCACCTGCGTGCGCCCGTCGAGCTGCACGATCTGATAGAACTGCGGCAGGTTGAAGTTGATGAAGCTGGAGCCGTAGGTGAAGCGATCGTGCGAGGATGAATAGAAGCGGCTGACGTCGCGCACCAGCTCCTCTTTACTGCCCTCGCAGTGGTGATACACCTCCACCCGATTAGACTCGTCCAGAATATAGATGTTGAAGCCCTTGTCGTCTGAGGTGTCTTCGAAGAAGAACTGGATGATCCCCTCGCTGGCGAAGCCGTCCACCACCGGCGGCAAATGCACCTGATCGGTTTCCACCTTGATAGACAGGCCATGCAGCTTGTTGTTGGAGATGGCGCCGTAAAACTCCACCGCGTTCTCCAGCTTTTGCACCGATACGCTCAGGCGCTCGAAGAACAGCCCCCAGGTCTGCCCGGCGACGCGCACCGCCTTGAAGCGGCCGGGCTCCAGGCGGGTGCTGGACAGGCGCAGCTCGATGCATTCCGACACCAGCTGCTGGATGCGGGTGCGGATCAGGCCGCGCAGGTGCTGGCTGTAGCAGAACACTTCCACCGACTCCGGCGGCGCGGCGTCCTGATGCATTTTGCCGAGAATGGTTTTCAGCGCTTCCAGCACCGACTGCTCGCCGCTGAAATGCAGGGTGCGCACTTCATTCCAGGAGTTGCGGTACAGCAGATCGATGCTGCCCACCAGGCACTGCTGCTGCTGGCCGAAGCTGAACACGTCCAGCTTGCGGAAATCGAAATGCACCACCTGATTGCGGAAGGCGGCGGTCGGATCGTTTTCCAGATTGACGATGATCGCCAGATGGCGGATCTCGCACGGGCTGTACAGCGCTTTCGGCGTCGGCGCCGGCAGGCGCAGCGGGAAGTGATGAGAAACGTCGGCCACCAGCTCCTGCAACTTGGCGGTGTCGCACAGGTTGCCGCTCTTGATGTGCAGGCGGGTCTGCGGCGTCAGCAGGCCGTTGAAATAGGCCCAGGCCACCAGCTTGTTCAGGTAGCGGTTATATTCCAGCGGCTGATGGCTGACAATAGAATCCATGGCCGGCGCCTGATTATACAGGTACCAGCCGGTGCGGTTGGCGCGGCCAACCGGCACGTGAATAAAGGTTAAGTCGTTTTCCGACAGGTCCGGCGAAATCTGCGGGTTCACCAGCGTCACCTTGCCGGGCAGCGCTTCGAACGCCGCGTACAGTTTGCGGGTCAGCACGCCGATATCCTGCGGGCTGGCGCTGACGCTGAGGTTGTTGCGGCGGGCAAAACGGATCAGGTTGCGGTAGCTCTGCATCATCGCGTCGAGCAGCTCGTTATGCGCTTCGCGCACCCGTTCGATTTTCCAGTTGGCGCGGTTGTCCAGCATCGCCAGACGCTCTTCGCTCCAGCCCCATTCGCTGACCAGCTGGCTGAGGATCTCGCGCCGCCAGCCGACGCAGGCCTTGGCCAGCGACAGCTTTTCACACACTTTCAGGTAGAAACAGCGGCGGGCCAGATCGAGGCGGGTGGTGTCGTTGATGTCGGTCAGGTAGCGGGTGACGCGCTCGAGCATCATGCAGTAGGCGTCGAGCCCGAAGCTGACGATCTCGCCCTGATGCAGGCGATGTTTGATGTCCGTCGCCAGCAGTTGGGTATTGGGATATTCCCAGGAATAGGCTTCCAGCAGCAGGGTCTTCAGCACCGCCTTGTAAGGCGAATCGATGCTCTTGTACAGCTGCCACAGGCTGGCGCCGAAGTACTCTTCCGCCGACAGCGAACTCAGGCCGCCGAGATCCAGCCACTCGTTCGGCGTCAGCGCGCCCTGCGCGTATAGCGACAGCACGTATTCATCGTAGTGCGCTTCTTCTTCGCCCGGCACCATGTTCCACAGGATGCGCTTGCCGGCCAGGCGCACCGCGGTGCGGTAGAATTCGTCGAGCAACAGGATATGCTGCGTCGAGCCGCAGTCTTCGCCGCCCAGGCTGCCGCTTTCATTATGCCGGAAGCGGTTTTCGTCGATCAGGAAGAAGCTGACTTCCACCCCCATCGAGGCGGCCCACTTCTCAAGCAGGCTGCATTTTTGCTGCAGGCGGGTGCGTTCTTCGTTGTCCAGCCAGGACTGGTGGCAGACCCAGATGTCGAGATCCGAGCTGCAGCTTTGGCCGATAGACGAGGTGCTGCCCATCGAATAGACGCCGGTGATCGGCAGCTCGCCGCTGGCCGGTTTGTCAAACGGGCTGCCCCATTTGTCTTCTAAATCGTTCAGGTAATCTTGTTGAGTTTCATCAGGCGTGTAGAGGCAAATGCCGTGGGGAACGTTACCGTTCAGGTAACCCGGCATCAGCGGGTGGTGGTGGTGCAGTAAGGTGGGCAGCAGACTGTATACCCGTTGAAACGCGGGCTTCATAGCCGCCAGGGCGCGATCGACGCGTAGCTGATTGATCGCATCCAGTCTCTGCTTCAATGTCTCGATGTAGAGGTACAAGACGTCTCGCCTGATTATCCCGGTGTTTAGAAAAAAACCCGTATTCCATAAGCGCCGTTAGTGTAAGAAGAATATTTGGCGACTTATTGCTGGAAACGTGATCAATTTAACACCTTGCTGATTGACCGTAAAGGAGGTAACGCTTCACAATTATTGTAGCGCTTCCCTAAACGATTTACCCGCAGTGTTAACTGCCCCAAAGCACATCACACGTCCCTTTGATTCCGTTGTCCTTTTTCCGCCTCCGGCTTCTTGCACTGACAGTATTGGCTCTCAGTGGTAGGATGGATGGCGAAATATAAAAACGGTAACAAGCATGTTAGACAAAATTATTCGAATTGCCACCCGACAAAGCCCGCTTGCACTCTGGCAAGCACATTATGTGCAGCAACGTCTGATGGCCTGCCATCCCGGCCTGCAGGTCGAGTTGGTGCCGATGGTGACGCGCGGCGACGTTATTCTGGATACGCCGCTGGCAAAAGTCGGCGGTAAAGGCCTGTTTGTTAAAGAACTCGAGCTGGCGCTGCTGGAAGGCCGCGCCGACATCGCCGTGCACTCGATGAAAGACGTGCCGGTCGATTTCCCCGCCGGCCTCGGTTTGACCACCATTTGCGAACGCGAAGATCCGCGCGACGCTTTTGTTTCCAACCGTTTCGCCTCGCTCGATCAACTGCCGCAGGGCAGCGTGGTCGGCACTTCCAGCCTGCGCCGCCAGTGCCAGCTGCGTGAACGCCGCCCGGATCTGATCGTGCGCGACCTACGCGGCAACGTCGGCACTCGCCTGGCCAAGTTGGACAACGGCGACTATGACGCAATTATTCTGGCGGTGGCCGGCCTGAAACGCCTGGGACTGGAGCAACGCATCCGCAGCCCGCTGAGCGCCGAAGAGTGCCTGCCGGCGGTCGGCCAGGGTGCGGTCGGCATTGAATGCCGTCTCGACGACAGCGTCACCCGCGCGCTGCTGGCGCCGCTGAACCATGCGGCCACCGAAACCCGCGTGCGCGCCGAACGGGCGATGAACACCCGTCTGGAAGGCGGCTGCCAGGTGCCGATCGGCAGCTATGCCGAACTGGATGGCGACAGCCTGTGGCTGCGCGCCTTGGTCGGCGCGCCGGACGGCAGCCAGATGGTGCGCGGCGAGCGCCGCGGCCCGGCCGCCGAGGCCGAACGGATGGGCGTTGAGCTGGCGGAAGAGCTGCTGGCGCGCGGCGCGCGCGAGATCCTGCGCGAAGTTTATCAGGGAAATCCGCCGGCATGACGATCCTGGTAACCCGCCCATCGCCTTCGGGAGAGCAGTTAGTGAGCCGGTTGCGCGCACTCGGCCGGGTTGCCTATCATGCACCGCTGATCGACTTCGCCCCCGGCGGCGATCTGCCGCAGCTGCCGCAGGCGTTGCAGCAGTTGAACGCCGGCGATCTGGTATTCGTGCTGTCGCAGCATTCGGTGAACTATGCCGATTCGGTCATCGGCCGCGCCGGGCTGAGCTGGCCCGCGCACCTGACTTATTACGCCATCGGCCGCACCACCGGGCTGGCGCTGCACCGCATCAGCAGTTTGCCGGTGGAATACCCGCGCGAACGCGAGATCAGCGAAACGCTGCTGCTGCTGCCGGCGCTGCAAAAGCTGGCGGGCAAACGCGCGCTGATTTTGCGCGGCAACGGCGGCCGCGAGTTGCTGGGCACGACGCTGAGCGAGCGCGGCGCCGACGTCAGCTATTATGAATGCTATCAACGCAGCCCGGTGCACTACGACGGCAGCGAGCAGAGCGCCCACTGGCAGCGCGCCGGTGTGGATACGCTGGTGGTGACCAGCGGTGAAATGTTACAACAGCTCTATACTTTAGTTCCTGATTACTATCGTTCTTCATGGCTGCTGCGTTGCCGCCTGGTAGTAGTGAGCGAACGCCTGGCTACCCTCGCCCGGGATTTGGGCTGGCGTACGATTCGGGTAGCTGACAACGCCGATAATGACGCGCTGATCCGCGCGCTACAATAATCTGACTATGGGATGTGCCACTATGACGGAACAAAATACCCCATCCGCTCCGGTTGAAGAGCCAACCATCGCGGTTGAGAGCTCCCAGCAGCCAGCCGCTGCCAGCCGCAAAGGCAAGAACACCGGCCCGGTGCTCGGCGCGATCGCTATCGTGCTGGTCATCGCCCTCGGCGCGGGCGGCTATTACCACACGCACCAGCAGGCGCAACAGCTGATCGCCGCCAATCAGGCGCTGCAGCAGCAGCTTGAAGGCGTGAAGCAGAGCCAGCAGCAGGAAAGAAATGCGCTGGAAGGCCTGTTGCAGCAGCAGGGTAAAACCCTGGACGCCGCCGATCGCGAGCAGGCTAACCTCGCGCGCCAACTGAGCGAGCTGCAGGAAAAAGTGGCGACCATCTCCGGCAGCGACGCCAAAACCTGGCTGCTGGCGCAGGCCGATTTCCTGGTGAAAATGGCCGGCCGCAAGCTGTGGAGCGATCAGGACGTGACCAGCGCCGCCGCGCTGCTGAAAAGCGCCGACGCCAGCCTGGCGGACATGAACGATCCTAGCCTGCTCGACGTGCGCCGCGCCATTACCGAAGACATCGGCACGCTTGCTACGCTGACCCAGGTCGATTACGACGGCATCATCCTCAAGGTCAATCAGCTGTCCAATCAGGTGGATAACCTGCGCTTGGCGGACAACGACACCGACGAAGCGCCGATGGATCAAAACAGCAGCGAGCTCTCCGGTTCGATCGCCGAGTGGCGGCAGAACCTGGCCAAGAGCTGGCGCAATTTCATGGCCGACTTCATTACCATCCGCCGCCGCGACGCCAGCGCCGAACCGCTGCTGGCGCCGAACCAGGACATCTACCTGCGCGAAAACATCCGCTCGCGCCTGCTGGTGGCCGCGCAGGCCATCCCGCGCCACCAGAACGAGACCTACAAGCAATCGCTGGAAACCGTCTCCACCTGGGTGCGCGCCTATTTCGACACCACCGATCCGGCGACTAAAGCCTTCCTGGAAGAGCTGGACAGCCTGAGCCAACAGTCGATCTCGATGGACGTGCCGGATCAGCTGAAAAGCCAGCCGCTGCTGGAAAAAGTGATGCAGACCCGGGTGCGCAACCTGATGACCCAGTCCCCTGCCGCTCACCAGGAGGGTTAAGCCATGTTACGCGTGCTATTTCTGTTCCTGGTGGTGATCGCCAGCGTGGTGCTCGGGCCGATGTTGGCCGGGCATCAAGGCTATGTGCTGATCCAGACCGACAATTACAATATTGAAACCAGCGTCACCGGCCTGGTGATTATGCTGGTGCTGCTGTTCGTGGTGCTGCTGGCGATCGAGTGGATCCTGCGCCGCATCTTCCGTACCGGCGCCCGCACGCGCGGTTGGTTTATCGGCCGCAAGCGCACCCGCGCGCGCCAGCAAACCAAAGCCGCGCTGATCAAGCTGGCGGAAGGCGACTACAAGCAGGTCGAGAAGCTGATGACGCGCAACGCCGACCACGCCGAACAGCCGGTCGTGAACTACCTGCTGGCCGCCGAGGCCGCACAGCAACGCGGCGACGACTTCCGCACTAATCAGTATCTGGAGCGCGCTGCCGAAGCGGCCGACACCGATCAACTGCCGGTGGACATCACCCGGGTTCGCATCCAGCTGGCGCAGGGCGAGAACCACGCCGCGCGCCACGGTGTCGATCGCCTGCTGAATCAGGCGCCGCGTCATCCGGAAGTATTGCGCCTGGCGGAACAAGCCTATCTGCGCACCGGCGCCTATGCGTCGCTGCTGGAAGTGCTGCCGTCGATGCGTAAAATCGAACTCCACAGCGAAGAGCAACTGCAGGCATTGCAGCAGCAGGCTTATATCGGGCTGATGAATCAGGCGATGGCGGACGAAGGCAGCGAAGGCCTGAAGCGCTGGTGGAAAGATCAGAGCCGCAAGACGCGTCACGAAGTGCCGCTGCAAATCGCGATGGTGGAACACCTGATCGAATGCAACGACCACGAACTGGCGCAGGAGATCGTGCTCGACAGCCTGAAGCGCCAATACGACGAGCGCCTGGTGCTGCTGCTGCCGCGGCTGAAGTCCGGCAACCCCGAGCAGTTGGAGAAAGCGCTGCGCCAGCAGATGAAGCAGCACGGCGCGACGCCGCTGCTGAACAGCACGCTGGGGCAGCTGCTGATGAAACACGGCGAGTGGCAGCAGGCGGCCGACGTCTTCCGCGAAGCGCTGAAACAGCGCCCGGATGCCTACGACTACGCCTGGTTGGCCGATACGCTGGAAAAACTGCATCGTTCGGATGAAGCGGCGCAGATGCGGCGCGAAGGACTGATGTTGACGCTGAAACAGAACGGCGGCGAATAGCGCCCTGCACGATTGAAGAACAGCGCGGCTCTTGATGCCGCGCTTTTTTTTGCCAGTTAACATCCTGAGGCGCAAAAAAAACACTTGCCGCAGGGCAAGTGTATAAAGAAGCAATCAGGTCTAGGACAACAGGGGCGGTGCCTCACTCAACGTTTTGCCCTGAGCGTGATGACGGGTTAGTCATCGTTCTCGTGGGCGATAGGCACCCTAAATCGGCTCTGCGTCATTCCCAGGGTTTATGAGGCCTAAGGCGAACATAAGAGGTGGAATGAGCATCTACGCTATAGATATTGCACTTGGCGTGCCAACTTTAAGGTTGAGGCCATTCCCAATATAAAATAGGTCTCAATGCATTGAAATATATTAATTTTTAATTTAACCCTGTCTTTCCTGTTATATGCCACTCTCTGGCATTCCATGCCAGCAGCCGTAATAAGAATGTCGCCTCAAAACGACGACTTAAGCCAAAGCCCATTTTATCTTTTTAAATCAATCAATTATTTGTCTCAACCTGACGACAGCGCTGGATGGCGCTGTCGCTAAAAACCAACACGCTTGCCGACAGAGACAAAGTGCCCATCCTTAGATACGCAAAAAGCCCGCGCACTGCTGCACGGGCCTACCTTCGTCTCGCTTCGCGAGGCTCGAACCTCCTGCGGAGGTACTCATCCTCATAAACTACAGACGAAAAAAAACCTGCTTTAAAAAAGCAGGTTTTTCGAATGTGGTCGGCGAGAGAGGATTCGAACCTCCGACCCACTGGTCCCAAACCAGTTGCGCTACCAAGCTGCGCTACTCGCCGATTTGTATTGCTCATACTACCCGATTTATCAGACCATTGTCCATATAAATCTTATATTTATCAGATATTTTGCGTGGTGCGAAGAGAGGGACTTGAACCCTCACGTCCGTAAGAACACTAACACCTGAAGCTAGCGCGTCTACCAATTCCGCCACCTTCGCACTGTCACAAAATACTGCTAAATCGTCACTTCGTCAGGAAGTGGGGTGGCTAATGGGACTCGAACCCACGACAACTGGAATCACAATCCAGGGCTCTACCAACTGAGCTATAGCCACCATTACTACTTCTTACTCACGCGGTAATATACCACCGCAGCTCCTGCGCACAAACTTAATGGCGCGCCCGACAGGATTCGAACCTGAGACCTCTGCCTCCGGAGGGCAGCGCTCTATCCAGCTGAGCTACGGGCGCGTAGCGCCGTTGCGGGAGGGGATACTACGGATTTACGCCAATCCTGTCTAGTGCTTTTTCGCAGAAATGTTGCGTTTGATTACGCTTTGCTCACTCCCGCGCACAAAAGCGCACTCCGTAGCCCCTTTTCGCCGTTTATTGGCGCGTTTCTACCCGATTTTCAACCGGATGATGTTTCTTGTGCATGCCGAAAGCGAAGTAGCACAGGCTGACGCCGGCTAAGAAAATCGCCCCGACCAGCAGGGAAATGCGCGTATCCGGGTTGATTCCCATGCCGACCAGCACGCAAACCAGAAAAGCGATGGTCAGATAGTTCACATACGGGAACATGATCGACTTAAAGCTGTGGTTTTTGATCGCTTCCTTATGGGCGCGGCGGAAATAGAGTTGGCTTATCAGCACCACGAACCACGGCACCATGCCCGGCAGCACGCTCGCGCTGTAGACATAAACGAACACCTGCTCCGGATTCGGGATGATGTAGTTCAGCGCGGAGCCCACCAACAGGCAGCCGATGGTGACGGCGATGCAGTTCACCGGCACACCGCTGGCGGAAAGCTTGGTGAGCGCCGCCGGCAGTTGGCGGTTCTTGGCCAGGGCGTACAGCATGCGGCCGCCGCTGTACATGCCGCTGTTGCAACCGGAGAGCGCGGCGGTCAACACCACGAAGTTGATGATGCCGGCGGCAGCAACGATGCCGATCTTGGCGAAGGTCAGCACGAACGGGCTGCCGGTGGTGCCGATGCCGTTCCACGGGAAGATGGTGACAATGACGAAGATCGCACCGACATAGAAGATCAGGATGCGCCACAGGATATTGTTGATCGCGCGTTTCAGCGTCACCTGCGGGTTCTTGGCTTCCCCGGCGGTGATGCCCACCAGTTCAACCCCCTGATAGGACGCCACCACGATGCACAGCGCAAACAGGAAGCCTTTCCAGCCGCCGGCAAAGAAACCGCCGTGCGCCGTCAAATTGGCGAAACCGATAGGTTCACCGCCGTTGCCGAAGCCGAAGAAGATCACCCCCAGCCCCACCAGAATCATCACGATGATGGTGGTGACCTTGATCATGGCAAACCAGAACTCCAGCTCACCGTACAGGCGCACCGCCGCCAGGTTGGCCAACGCGACCATCGCTACGGCGATCAGCGCCGGCACCCACTGCGGTATTTCCGGGAACCAGAACTGCACATACACCCCGATGGCGGTGATTTCAGAAATGCCGACGGCAATCCACATAAACCAGTAGCCCCAGGCGGTCAGATAACCGAAGTAGGGATTCATGTACTTATGCGCGTAAACGGCAAACGACCCGGCGACCGGCTCGAGGAACAACATTTCCCCCATCGAACGCATAATGAAGAACACGAACAGCCCGGCGATAATGTAAGCCAGCAGCACCGACGGCCCCGCCCATTTCAGCGTACTGGCCGAGCCCATAAACAGGCCGACACCGATGGTGCCCCCCAGAGCGATAAGCTCGATATGCCGGGCCTCAAGGCCCCGGTGTAGCCCTTGCGGTTTCTCTTTGTGTGCCATAAATCCTCAATAATTTTTCTCGGGTCGTGTTTGCCTGCCGGCCGCTGCCGGTCGTTATTGTCATTATTAAAAGAATAAATCATCCCCTGCCGATCGGATTGGCATCAACGGGTTGTCGGAGCGAAGTGACCGTGAGAAGGACATCGTTCAGCGCTGTCGCATCAAGCTTCAGCGGCCAGGGATAATTTCCGGGCGGTATCGTTTCGCATTTCGTCGCTATAAGCAAACCGCAATTTAAAACTTTATGGAATAAATGCGACGACGTTTAGGGCCGAGGGTTATAGATATGCGGGAGAAACGCGCAAAAGCAGATTATTGGTACAGCAGACCGGAGCGGAACAGCACTTTCCGCCCCGGATGAGGGGTTACATCTTGCCGCTGTAGTAGTAGCCGACAAACTTCAACAGCTTCAACTGCCGGCCGATGCGGCTGGGTTGGCTGAGCAGGCGGTAGAGCCATTCCAGACCGAGGTTCTGCCACACCTTGGGCGCACGCTTCACATGGCCGGTAAAGACGTCGTAGGTGCCGCCCACGCCCATATACAGCGCCTGCGGATGCACCTTGCGGCAGTCGCGCATCAGAATCTCCTGCTTCGGCGATCCCATCGCCACCGTCACGATCGCGGCGCCGCTGGCACGAATACGCTCGAACAGCGCCTCGCGCTGATCCGGTTTGAAGTAGCCGTCCTGGCTGCCCACCAGGTTGACATTCCACTGGCTGCGCAGCTTTTGCTCGGTTTCCGCCAAAACCTCCGGCTTGCCGCCGACCAGGAAGACCGGCGTGCCTTCACGGCCGGCGCGTTGCATCAAGGCTTCCCACAGATCGGCGCCCGCAACGCGCGAAACGTCCGCCGCCGGGTATTTGCGGCGAATCGAGCGCACCATGCTGATGCCGTCTGCGTACTTGTACTCCGCCTCATCCAGCAACGCATGCAGCGCCTGGTCCTCTTCCGCCTTCAGGATCTTTTCCGCGTTCATGGCCACCAGCGTGCCCTGTTTTACCCGGCCGCCGTCGAACAAAAAGTCCATGCAGTGCGCCATATCGCGAAAGCCCCACAGGCTGAAACCGCGCAGCTCATACTGCGGCACCGAAATCTTTGCTTCCATCGTTCTCATTACCCTTACAAAAGACCGTTGGCCCGAGGCGGCGACGCCAGCGCGCGGGTGCGCGTCACTCTGGCCTTGATCAGCCCGGCGGTATCGAACAGCCAATACAGCAACTTCGCCAGCACCAGACAGGCGCCGAAAATAATGCAGAAGAACACCACGCGCGACACGAATGAATCCACCCCTTCCCGCGCCAACACGATCATGTTGAACACCGCGCCGAAGCAGAACCCCTGCAGAATGGCCGCCTTATAGCGGTTCGGCTCGGTTTTGCCCAGCTCATACAGCCAGTCGAACCACTTGATGATCATGCCCACCAGAATCGCGCCGAGCGGGATAAACAGCGCGCCGCCCATCACCACCAGCGAACCGATCAGCGTCGGCGAAATCGCCAGCCCGGAGTGGTTGTTCAGCACTTCCCAGGTGAAGTAGTTGGCCGAGTTCAGCACCACGTCCGGCCGGCCGGGCCAGAGCCAGGTAGGGATAAAGACGTAGAAATCACGCAAGATCGGCGCCAGGCCCTGGAAATCGATCTTGTCGTAATTTTGCAACAGCAGCGCCAGGTTTTCCCACGGCGAGAAGGTATCGCGGGTCAGATAGAGGAAGGTATAAAACGCCTCCGCGCCGCTGACGTCCAGGCTGTAGCGCTTCAACGCCAGCCAGAACATGCCGACCACGCCGAATATGCCCGCCGCCGCCAGCATCCACAGCGTGATCCAGCCGCGCACGATGCCGATAAACAGGAACAGCGCGAAGGCGATGATGATGTTGGCGCGGGTGCCGCCGACGATCACGTAGGTCAGAATGCCGAACGCCACCGTCGCCATCAGGAACAAGAACCAGGCGCGCAGATCCTGCCGCAGGAAATAGACCACCAGCATCGCCGGAATGAAGAAGTAAAAGAACCGCTTGAGCGCCACACCGGACACGTCGCTGGAGAAAATCTGGCTGTAGGAATTGAGCTTGAACAGCAGGAAACCGTTCTGCATGAAGAAGATCCCAACGGTACCGATCGCCACCAGCGCCAGCAGCACCCAGGTCATATGGGTTTCCACCCGGTTCATGGTAAACAGCGCAGCGCGCGGCTGTGTGCGGCGCTTGCGCAGCCGGGTCTTGTAGGTAACGTAATAGATGGCGTAAAACGCCGTCGCCGACAGCAGGGCGTACAGCAGAAACTCCACCGGCACTACCTCGACGTCAAACTGGAACACCAGCAGGCAGGTCAAAGGAAAACCGAAATAAAACGTCAGCAAATACAGCAGCGAGAAGAAGACGTTGAAGTTAAAGCGCACGCGCCGAAACTCCTGATAGGTCAGCGTCAGGATAAACGTCAGGCTGACCAGATAGACGACGAACAGGCCGCCGAATTGCGCCAACGTCATGAGTGCTCTCCCGCCGCCAACGCCAGGGCTTGCTGCCAACCGTCGACATAGTTCGGATTGAAGAAGGCGATCGCCTGTTTATCCACCGCCGCCAGCTGACGCTGCGCTTCACGCACCACCGCCTCGTCCAGCGAATCGCCGTAGAACAGCACCGGCAGATGCTGTTCCGCCAAATCCTGCCAGAACGGGTTTTGCCGGCTGAGCACGAAAGGCACGCCGAACTGAATCAGCAGGCACAAAGTGCCAATCCCCTGCTGGCGATTGAAAATGAAATAGCCGAGATCGCAGGCGCGTAAAATATTGAGATAGTCCTCAAACGCCACCTGCTGCGTGAGCAGCTGCAGGTTTTTCTCGCCGAACAGCGGCAACCCGGCGGCGCGCACCTGCTCGATGTAGGCGTCGTTATTGGCCGGATAGCCCATCGGCAGGATTACGCGCACGTCGGCGCCGAACTGCTGATGAATCGCCTGCAGCGCTTCGATATGCCGATTGCTGCGATCGCCGGAGTTACCGACCAGAATCGTCATCGGCCCGGCCAGGTTTTTCTCGACGTGAACGTCGGTCAGCGCCGGATCCATGCGGGTCGGGAAGTACAGCAGCGAGGCCGGCACCCGCGCATGGCGCTGCTGGTAGTGGATCACGTCGCCGCGGGTAGCAAACACGTTCCCTACTCGCCCCTGCGCAATGCGGCGCAGCAGATAGAACAGCCGGAATTTCCAGCTGGTGGCGTCTTCATACAGATCGGCGCCCCAAATATGCCAACTGACCTGACGCGCCTTGATCTTGCCGCTCAGCAGCGCCAGCCACAGCCCCGGATTGAACTGGCCGTGCAGGAAGAAGCGCGCATCGCGATCGGCCTGAGCGCGCGCGATGACCGCCGCCGCCAGGCTTTTCTTGTCCGCATAGGGCGCAATGTTCAGGGCGGGGAAATCACCCAGTGCCGCCACATCCTTGGCCGCCACCATAAAATGCCGCGTCTGCTCAGCCGGCAAACGCGGCGCCAGCACGTCGTTGAAGAAGCGCAGCACCGTCTGGTTATGATGCGGGATATCGGATCCCAGAACGTGAATCAGTGTGGTCATACTCGTCTACGATAGATAAGAAATACGCAGCTACAGAGCGCGAAATACACGATGTAGGTTGCCATATAGGCCTGAGCCGCCCCCAACGCGCCGTGCAGCGGGATCAGCCAGTGCGAGAACAGCGTCAGCAGCAGAAACTGGCTGACTTCCGTCAGGATATAGAAGCGCAGCGACGCTTTGGCGATCACCAGATAGCCGAACACATAAGCCCCGACTTTCAGCACGTCGCCCACCAGCTGCCAGGCAAACAGATCGCGCATGGCGACGAATTTGTCCGAGAACAGCAGCCAGATGGCGAAATCACGCAGCAGCCACACCGTAAAGCTCGCCGCCGCTACCGCCGGCAGCACGAATTTCAACGAGCGCACGATCTCCCGCGAGATGGCGCCCTTGTCCGTCAGCCGCGACAGCGTCGGCAGCAGATAGACGGTAAACGAGGCGGTGATGAACTGCAGATAGGCATCGGAAATGCTGCTGACGCCCTGCCAGATCCCCACTTCATCCCAACCGTAATGCGCGGCCAACAGGTTACGCATCATCACATAGGCCACCGGCAGCGTCACCGAAGTGATCAGCGCCATGACGGTGAACTTGCCGAGGTTGCCGGCCACGAGTTTGTCCCAGCGCGGCGCCAGGTAGCTCAACGGCAGCGTTTTGCGCCGCCACAGCATCAGCCCGGCCGGCAGCACCACCAACGCCGGCACCAGTGCCAACCCCGCCAGCGCGCCTTCATAACCGCCCAGCTTGAAGCACAGGTAATAAGCCACCACGCCGATCAGGCTGCCGCCGATCACCGCCAGCGCATTGCCCATCGCGTCGCGATAGCCTTTCAGCACCGCCATAAACAGGTTGGCGTAGGCGATGCCCATCTGAATGAAAGCGACGGCGCGCACCACATCGACGTAATCGGCATGCCCGAACAGCCCGATGCTGATCGGTTCGGCGGCGAACAGAAACACCAGCGCCAGCAAGGTTGAAAAGCCCAGCACGATGCTCGACCCGGTGCCCACCGCCAGACGCAGACGCTGCGGATCCTGGTGGTACTCCGCCACGTATTTGGTGATACCGTTAAAAATGCCCGCGCCGGACAGCACGCCCAGCACGGTAATCAACTGGCGGAAGTTACCCGCCTGCCCCACCCCGCTGGGGCCAAACGCCACCGCCAACAGTTTCACCACCAACAGCCCCACGCCGATTTTGATCAGCGTGGAGCCGGCGGTCCATATCGATGCTTTTGCCAACGACATATCAGGCAAAGAAACTCAGGATGGTATTGATTACCGTACGCTGATTGACATCAGACATATTGTAGAACAGCGGCAAGCGCACCAGACGCGCGCTTTCCTGCGTGGTGTAACGATCTTCGCCGGCAAAGCGGCCAAAGCGTTCGCCGGCCGGGCAATCATGCAGCGGGATATAGTGGAACACCGCCATGATTTCGGCTTCCTTCAGGTAGTCGATAAAGGCCGTGCGCTCTTCGATATCGCGCAACTTGATATAGAACATGTGCGCGTTATGCACGCAGTCGGCCGGGATTACCGGCAGTTCGATGCGGCCTGACCGGGCCAACGGCAGGAAGCTGTCGTAGTAATTCTGCCACAGAGCCAAACGGCGCTGGTTGATGCGCTCCGCCACTTCCAGCTGGCCCCACAGGTAGGCGGCCTGCAGGTCGGACATCAGATAGCTGGAACCGATGTCGCGCCAGGTATATTTGTCTACCTGGCCACGGAAGAACTGGCTGCGGTTAGTGCCTTTTTCGCGGATGACTTCCGCCCGATCGATCAGGGCCGGATCGTTCACCAGCGTCGCGCCGCCTTCGCCGCCGGCGGTGTAGTTTTTGGTTTCATGGAAGCTGAAGCAGCCGATATGGCCAATGGTACCCAATGCCTTGCCTTTGTAGGTCGACATCACGCCCTGCGCGGCGTCTTCCACCACGAACAGGTTATATTTCTTCGCCAGCGCCATGATGGTATCCATCTCGCAGGCCACGCCGGCATAGTGCACCGGCACAATCGCGCGGGTTTTATCGGTGATCGCCGCTTCGATTTTGGTTTCGTCGATGTTCATGGTGTCTGGACGCAGGTCGACGAACACCACTTTGGCGCCGCGCAGCACAAAGGCGTTGGCGGTGGAAACGAAGGTAAAGCTTGGCATGATCACTTCGTCACCCGGCTGGATATCCAGCAGAATGGCGGCCATTTCCAACGACGCGGTGCAGGAAGGCGTCAACAACACTTTCGCGCTGCCGAAACGCTGTTCCATCCACTGCTGGCAGCGGCGGGTGAAACTGCCGTCGCCGCACAATTTGCCGCTGCCCATGGCAGCCTGCATATATTCCAGTTCAGTGCCAACAACCGGTGGAGCGTTAAATGGAATCATGTCTACCTCTGTATAACCAATACGCGGTGCTTTCAATCACGGCACCCTGTCGTTGATAGAGTCGTAATGCGGCGATATTGCCCACCTGGGTCGCAACCCGCAGGCGCTGCATCCCCTGCTGCCGACATTCGGCGATCGCCGCCGTCATCAGCCTGGCGCCCACGCCCCGGCCGGATGCGCCGGGGAACGCCGCCAACAGGCCAATGCGCATTTCCTGGCCGCCAATGTCACGCAGGCTGACAAAGCCTTCGGGTTGCCCCTGGCTATCCAGCACCAGCAAGCATTGATGATCAAAGGTGCCCAGAACGGCCTTTTCGATCCAGGCCGCATAGAATCGCCCGCTATCGGCGCGATCGTACCACGGGGCGCGAAATCGGCTGGCGGCGAACACCTCACCGGCGGCAGCGCGCAATGACGGGATGTCCTCGGGAACGGCCTGACGCAACGCAACCGCCGAAGCGGCATCGGCCATTGCGCTTTCAGGCGCAACGTTCACCACCAGGTCCACTTCCCCTTCGACCAGCCGGAATCCCAGCGTCGACAGCGCATCGGCCCATTCCAGGCGGTAAGCGGGAATTTTGGCCTGCACCAATGCATAAGCGTTCAAATCAGCTTCAGCTACAGACGCCGCCGAGTTATCGAAATGTAACTTGGCGCTTTCCAAGTGGAAGAAGTCGCTCTCCCACTGCAGCGGTTCAATACTGGCGTGGACGCGCATGCAGTAAATCCAGTAAATATTTGCCGTAACCGGTTTTGGCCAGCGTCTGAGCCGCGCGTTTTACGCCCTCATCATCCAGCCAGCCATTGCGCCAGGCGATCTCCTCGAGACAGGCGATTTTAAAGCCCTGGCGTTTTTCTACCGTCTGCACGAAGCTGCTGGCTTCCAGCAGACTGTCGTGCGTGCCGGTATCCAACCAGGCGAAACCACGCCCCAGCAGCTCGACGTTCAGCTCTCCGCGTTCCAGATACATCTGGTTAATGCTGGTGATTTCCAGCTCGCCGCGCTCCGAAGGCTTCACCTGTTTGGCAAACTCCACCACCTGGCTATCGTAGAAGTACAGGCCGGTCACCGCCCAGTTAGACTTCGGTTTAACCGGTTTTTCTTCGATCGACAGCGCGCGGAAGTGGTCGTCAAACTCCACCACGCCAAAGCGCTCGGGATCCATCACCTGATAGCCAAACACGGTCGCGCCGGTGGTGCGTGCTGCAACGCTTCTCAACTTGGGACTGAACCCCTGACCAAAGTAAATATTGTCGCCCAAAACCAGACAGCTCGGCTCACCGGCCAAAAATTCTTCACCGATCAAAAATGCTTGAGCCAGGCCATCGGGACTTGGCTGTTTGGCATAGCTGAGATTGATGCCGAACGCTTCACCGCTGCCCAAGAGCCGCTTGAATGAAGGCAGATCTTCCGGCGTTGAGATAATCAGAATATCTTTGATTCCCGCCAGCATCAGCACCGACAACGGGTAATAGATCATCGGCTTATCGTAAATCGGCAACAGCTGTTTCGATACGCCGCGGGTAATCGGATGCAGACGCGTACCGGAACCGCCGGCCAGAATAATACCTTTCATACTTGCTCCAAAACCCGCCGCGCAGCCGCAGAGCGACACGGCGTTAAATTAATCTGACAGCCCCAAACGCTCGCCGGCATAAGAACCGTCTTGCACCCGGCGCCACCAGGTTTCGTTGTTCAGGTACCAAACCACGGTTTTGCGAAGGCCGCTTTCGAAGGTTTCCTGCGGCCGCCAGCCCAACTCACGATCGATTTTGCCGGCGTCGATGGCGTAACGCATATCGTGACCCGGGCGATCCTTCACGTAAGTGATCAGATCGCGGTAGTTCGCCACGCCCTGCGGCTTGTTCGGCGCCAGTTCTTCCAGCAGATCGCAAATGGTCTGCACCACTTCGATATTCTTGCGCTCGTTATGGCCGCCGATATTGTAAGTTTCGCCTACCACGCCTTCGGTCACGACCTGATAGAGCGCGCGCGCGTGATCTTCGACATACAGCCAGTCACGCACCTGCGCGCCGTTGCCGTATACCGGCAGCGGTTTGCCGGCTACCGCATTCAGGATCACCAACGGAATCAGCTTCTCCGGGAAGTGATAAGGGCCGTAGTTGTTCGAGCAGTTGGTCACGAGGATCGGCAAACCGTAGGTGCGCAACCAGGCGCGCACCAGATGATCGCTCGACGCCTTGGAGGCGGAATACGGACTGCTCGGCGCATACGGCGTGGTTTCGGTGAATAGATCGTCGGTGCCATGCAGGTCGCCGTACACTTCGTCGGTGGAGATATGATGGAAACGGAAAGCCTGCTTCTTCTCTGCAGCCAACGGCTGCCAGTAATGGCGCGCCGCTTCCAGCATGGTGTAAGTGCCCACCACGTTGGTCTCGATAAAGGCCGCCGGGCCGTCGATAGAGCGATCGACGTGGCTTTCCGCCGCCAGGTGCATCACCACGTCCGGCTGATACTGGGCAAATACCCGATCCAGCTCGGCACGATCGCAGATGTCAACCTGCTCGAAAGCATAGCGCTCGCTCTCGGCCACCACCGCCAGCGACTCGAGGTTACCGGCATAGGTCAGCTTATCCACCACCACCACGCTATCGCCGGTGGCCTCGATGATGTGCCGCACAACCGCGGAGCCAATGAAACCGGCACCACCGGTAACTAAAATACGTTTCAACGCCAGACTCCCTTAGTATCCACCACCCAGCTTTGCTTGATCTCTTCCGGCCGGATAGCCTTGAACTGCTGGTGATCGACCAACATCACGATCACATCGGCCTGCTGCAACGCCTCGGCAATCGTTTTCAACGCCACATGCCCCACCAGACATGCCGGCAGGTGTTCGACGTTAGGTTCCACGACCAGTGTTTCCCCCGAATGCCAATCCGCAATCAAATGGGCAACTTCCACCGCCGGGCTTTCACGCAAATCGTCGATATTCGGTTTAAAGGCCAGGCCGAAGCAGGCAATTCTCAACTCGGACGCACGCTTGTTAGTCGCGGCCAGACAGTCAGCTACCGCCGTTTTCACGCGGTCGACCACCCACAGCGGTTTGCCGTCGTTCACCAGGCGTGCGGTGTGGATCAGACGCGCCTGCTGCGGATTCTGTGCCACGATAAACCACGGATCGACGGCAATGCAGTGACCGCCGACGCCCGGACCCGGCTGCAGAATATTCACCCGCGGATGACGGTTCGCCAGGCGGATCAGTTCCCAGACGTTGATTCCCTGCTCGGCGCAAATCAGTGACAGTTCATTGGCAAAGGCGATGTTCACGTCGCGGAAGCTGTTTTCCGTCAGCTTGCACATCTCGGCAGTACGCGCATTAGTCAGCACGCATTCGCCCTCGAGGAAAATCTTGTACAGCGCGCTGGCTCGTTCCGAGCACTTCGGCGTCATGCCGCCGATCACGCGGTCATTTTTAATCAGCTCCACCATCACCTGCCCCGGCAGCACGCGCTCCGGACAGTAGGCGATATTCACGTCCGCCGCTTCGCCCGCTTGCTGCGGGAAGCTGAGATCGCTGCGCGTTTCAGCCAACCATTCCGCCATCTGTTCGGTGGCGCCCACCGGCGAGGTGGACTCCAGGATCACCAGATCGCCTTTTTTCAGCACCGGCGCCAGCGATTTCGCCGCCGCTTCGACATAGGCCAGATCCGGCTCGTGATCGCCCTTGAACGGCGTAGGCACCGCGATCAGGAACGCATCGGCCGCCAGCGGTTTGGTCACCGCCCGCAGGAAACCGCCGTCGACGGCGCCCTTGACCACTTTATCCAGATCCGGCTCGACGATGTGGATCGCACCACGGTTAATGGTATCTACCGCATGTTGGTTAACATCAACACCTACAACTTTTTTCTTGCGAGAGGCGAACGCCGCCGCCGTCGGCAAGCCGATATACCCCAGACCAATGACAGAAATAGTGTCAAAGCTCATAGTGTCACCTGATGATTCTTTAAAGCTTCAAGGATACGCTGGCAGGCATGTCCGTCACCATATGGGTTATGCGCCCGACTCATGGTTTGATATTCGCTTTCGTCCATCAACAACTGAGTTACCGCATCAACAATTTTGGCCACATCGGTACCCACCAGGCGCACCGTGCCTGCATCCACCGCCTCCGGACGCTCGGTGGTGTCGCGCATCACCAGCACCGGTTTACCTAACGACGGTGCCTCTTCCTGAATGCCGCCGGAATCGGTCAGGATCAGATGCGCTTGAGTCATGAGATAAATAAACGGCAAATAATCCTGCGGTTCGATCAGCATGATGTTATCGATGCCTTTCAAAATGCGATTCACCGGCTCGCTGACGTTCGGATTGAGATGCACCGGATACACCACCTGTACTTCCGGGTGATTGCGGGCAATCTCCGCCAGCGCGCTGCAAATTCGCTCAAAGCCGCCGCCGAAGCTTTCCCGGCGGTGACCGGTGACCAGGATCAGCTTCTTGTTGGCATCGAGGAACGGATAACGCTGCGCCAGGCCAGCCCGCAGCGCGGCATCGCTAATTACCCGATCGCGCACCCAAAACAGCGCGTCGATTACCGTATTGCCGGTCACGAAAATCTGATTATCCGGCAGTGTTTCTCTCAGCAGGTTTTGACGTGAATTCTCGGTCGGCGCGAAGTGGAATTTCGCCAAATGCCCCGTCAGAGTTCGGTTGGCCTCTTCCGGCCAAGGGGAATACAAATCGCCAGTACGCAATCCGGCCTCAACATGCCCGACGGGGATGCGTTGATAGAATGCAGCCAGACTGGTCGCCAGCGTAGTGGTGGTATCGCCGTGCACCAGCACCACGTCCGGTTTGAAGTCTTCCAGCACTCCTTTCAGCCCTTCCAGGATACGACAGGTGATTTCCGTTAGCCCCTGGCCGGGTTTCATGATGTTCAGGTCGTAATCCGGCGTAATCTCAAACAACCGCAATACCTGATCCAACATCTCACGATGCTGCGCCGTTACACAGACCCTTGCGTCAAAGGCCTCATCCTGAGCCAAAGCATGTACCAGCGGCGCCATTTTAATGGCTTCAGGTCTGGTGCCGAAAACAGTCAACACTTTCACAGAGAATCTCTTTTTGGTCAGTTAAGCGCAGGCGGACCTGCGAACCGAGCGCACTAAGCGCCCATCGGTAAGTTAAATCTAAGGTTAATTCGATGGCCGACGCGCCAAGGCAACGCCCGCGCCAACCAAAGCGCCCATCGCGCCCCACAGAATCAGCCAGAATACCCGGCGCGGGCTGTCGCGTTTTACCGGCTCTTCCGGCGTGCGCAAATAACGATAGGTCTGGAACTTCTCATCCAACGTCGGGCCAACGTTCAGCGTCGCCAGCATCGCACGGTTCTGATCGTAATCCAGGTCATAGGTCGGGCCGGAGGCCTGCAGGCCTTCCAGACGCGCCTGCAGCATTGGCCGGCCCAGCAGGAACAGATCCGAATCCGGCAGTTGCTCGGCCGGGGTGTCGGTCTGCGCGCGGCTGATCCCCTGGCTTTCGGCGATTTTCAGCGCCTGCTGCGTGGTGTTCAGCTCGCGCTTGTAAACCGAATCCGCCACCGCTTCCTGCCGCTTGACCTGCGCCTTCATTGAGGTAGTGCGAGCGGCCCACGCCCCCTGGATCTCTTCGTTCAGGTGCAGGGCAGCGCGGTGGCTGGCGAAGGCCACGTATTGACGCAGCAGGCGGTTGGCGTCCGCGGCAGTTTCCGCCGTCAGCTTCACGCCGTCGTTCGGCACTTTCTTGTCGTCGCGCGGCGTGAACAGGATGTTGTTGATCAGCTCGTCGAGCAGCGCCGCATCCGCGCGGGCATCCCCTTCCTGACGTTGCTTGTAGTAATCGCTCTGCAGCCAGAAATCGCGACGCGTATCGTAAGCCGCCAGCTGCATGATGAACTCATTGTAGGCTTCGTCCGCGATGCTCGGCTGATCGCCGGCCGTCGCCGGCAGCGTGCGCACATCCAGATTGCGCAGGAACTGCTGCTGGGAGTAGTAACCGCCCAGCGCATTCACCGTGGGTTTGTCGGTGATTGCGGTCGCGCTCCATTCTTGCTTTACCAGATAAGAGACGATCAGCGCGACCGCCGCGAACAGCACCGCAATGCCGATAATCCACGGTTTGCCGCGCCACAGGGTGCAGCACAGGCCGCGGATATCGAGTTCGTTATCCACCGCCGGGGTATGCTTGTCAGACGTTGTTTCTGGATTCATCACAGCCAAAAAGCCTCTGGTTAAGATACTTGCTTGTTATCGCTCGAACGCCGCAGGCGACGCTTGATACGCTTAATGTACCGCGCAACCCGCCAGGCGCGCTTGATGCAGTAACCGTACAGGAAGAAAGCAAGCAAGAATAATGCCAACATAACCCACTCTGGGATAAAAGTCAGGCGTTCGCCGATCACGCCAACCGCCGCCAGCAATGCGGCCGCCAGGGTAATCAACACAAAAGCCTGCCGCGGCGTAAAGCCGGCTCGCATGATCAGGTGGTGAATATGTTGACGATCGGGAGAGAAGGGGCTCATCCCCTTGCGTAAACGACGATACATGATTGCTATCATGTCCATCAGAGGAATAGCGATGATCCACAGTGCGGTCACCGGATTAATCGAGTGTGCCTTGCCCTGCGAGCTTTGCAGCAGCAGCCAAATGGCGGTAAAGCCGATCAGGGTACTGCCGGCGTCCCCCATGAACACCTTATAACGGCGGCCGAGAATGCCGAGGTTGAGCAAAATATAGGGAACGATGGTGGCGATCATCGCAAAGCACCAGAACGCCATCTCATGGTGGCCGCTCAGGTACAGCAACAGACCCAGCGCGCCGAAGGAGACGCACGACAGCCCACCCAGCAGGCCATCAATGCCGTCGACCATGTTGAAGGCGTTGATCGCCGCCCATACCGCAAACAGCGTCACCAGATAGCCGAACGGCCCCAGCAACATCTCCCAGTCGCCCAGTACATGGCCGAAGCTGCGCAGATACAGACCGGCGAACACCATCATGGCGATGCCGACCAACGCCTGCACCAGGGCGCGGATTTTAACGCTGATGTCGAAACGATCGTCGAGCGCGCCCACAAACACCAGAATGCCGGCGCAGGTAAGATAAAGCTTGGCGTGCGCGATAGGTTGTTCGGAAATCCAAAACGCGAAGCACAATCCGGCATAAACGGAAATACCGCCGACCAGTGGAATCAGCCCCTGATGGCGTTTGCGATAATTGGGTTTATCTACCAGACCAATACGTTTTGCCGCCTTGCGGGCAACAAAGAGAAAAGCCAAAGAAAACAGGAAAACAAATAGAATTTCAGTACTCATAGTGAGTAAGTTCACAGTTAACAGATCTCTGTAGAAGATAAGGCAGCTTACCACGGGCAATAGCTTGTGCCATCGACCCCCGCCACCTTTCGGTCATTTCCTATGACAACGGTGATTCATGCCTATTTTCTTCGCATCGGCTGACAAAACGACAGCAGCAAAGCCGATCGGCACCGAGCCGACCGACAAACAAGATGAATTCTCAATAAGTCGAGGAAACAACTTACTTTTCCATTACTGCTACTTATCGTATCCGCCAAAAGCGAAAAACGCCACGACTAGGCGTGGCGTTCAGCGAATTTTTTAACGAATTATGAGCGTTTCATCATATCGAAGAATTCATCGTTGGTTTTAGTCATCGCCAACTTATTAATGAGGAACTCCATCGCGTCAATCTCACCCATCGGGTGAATGATTTTGCGCAGGATCCACATTTTTTGCAGCTCTTCGGAAGTGGTGAGCAGCTCTTCTTTACGGGTACCGGAGCGGTTGTAATCGATCGCAGGGAATACGCGCTTCTCGGCGATTTTACGCGCCAGGTGCAATTCCATGTTGCCGGTACCTTTGAATTCTTCGTAGATCACTTCGTCCATCTTCGAACCGGTATCGACCAGCGCGGTCGCGATGATGGTCAGGCTGCCGCCCTCTTCCACGTTACGCGCCGCACCGAAGAAACGCTTCGGACGATGCAGCGCGTTGGCGTCCACACCACCGGTCAGCACCTTGCCGGAAGCCGGTACCACGGTGTTGTAGGCACGCGCCAGACGGGTGATGGAGTCGAGCAGAATGATCACGTCTTTCTTGTGTTCAACCAGACGCTTGGCCTTCTCGATCACCATTTCGGCCACTTGCACGTGGCGCGAAGCCGGCTCGTCGAAGGTCGATGCGATCACTTCGCCTTTCACCAGACGCTGCATCTCGGTCACTTCTTCCGGACGTTCGTCGATCAGCAGCACCATCAGCACGCAGTCTGGATGGTTGTAGGCGATGCTCTGCGCAATGTTCTGCAGCAGCATGGTTTTACCGGCTTTCGGCGGCGCCACGATCAGGCCGCGCTGGCCACGGCCAATCGGTGCCGCCAGATCCAGTACGCGCGCCGTCAGGTCTTCGGTCGAACCATTGCCGCGTTCCATCCGCAGACGGGAATTGGCGTGCAGCGGCGTCAGGTTCTCGAACAGGATCTTGCTGCGGGCGTTTTCCGGCTTGTCGTAGTTGACTTCGTTGACTTTCAACAGGGCAAAATAGCGCTCGCCTTCTTTTGGCGGGCGAATCTTACCGGAAATGGTGTCACCTGTGCGGAGGTTGAAGCGGCGGATTTGGCTAGGGGATACGTAGATGTCGTCGGGACCGGCGAGGTAGGAACTGTCTCCAGAGCGGAGGAAACCGAATCCATCCTGCAATATCTCGAGCACGCCGTCGCCGAAGATATCTTCTCCGCTTTTCGCATGTTGCTTCAGAATGGAGAAGATAATGTCCTGCTTGCGCATGCGGGCAAGGTTTTCCAGCCCCATATTTTCGCCGAGAGTAATCAGCTCAGAAACCGGCGTATTCTTTAATTCGGTAAGATTCATAGTGGTGGGTTCTTAAACTCGGGGTATGTCTCGAACTTGTATCGTGAATGGTATGGCAGCGAGATGCGTGCCTGTTTACTGGACGTTCGATCACCGGGCGCAGAGCCGTCGCGGTAAGAAATGGCTTACATCGGGCGCACGCATTGACGGTTGAAGATCGAAGGTACCTTAAAAATGATTTTTGCAAAACCGTTTGATTGCCAAAACACGGGCTGAGTTCAGTTTACTTTCAACGCCAGTGATTCGACACAGAGTATAGCTTTAGATTCAAACTCTTTAGATTTAAAACTTCGGGCAAGTTCTATATGCAGTGTGGTTAAACTTAACACGCTTCTTGGCAGGCGTCTAGCGGTGAATTGAACATCACCGCCAGGCGCCTGATACTGGGCTTCCCGCCCGATTACAGATTCGCGTTCAGGAAATCTTTGAGCTGACCTTTGGACAACGCGCCAACCTTGGTCGCGGCCACTTCACCGTTCTTGAACAGCAACAGCGTAGGGATGCCACGGATACCGTACTTGGGCGCGGTAGCCGGGTTCTGATCGATATTCAGCTTGGTGATGGTCAGTTTGCCTTCGAACTCTTCGGCAATCTCATCCAGAATCGGAGCAATCATCTTGCACGGCCCACACCATTCAGCCCAGAAATCGACCAGGATCGGCCCTTCCGCTTTCAGCACGTCAGCGTCGAAGCTGCTGTCAGTCAGGTGAATAATTTTATCGCTCATGTTCTACTCCACAGGATTATGTCTACCTTGTTGGTGTAGCATTAACCAACTCAAGGTGATTTTATTGCACCGCGTTTATTTCAACGGATGTGCTTTCGTAAAGCAATAGTTAGCTGATATTCTACCACACTATGAGCAAAACACACTTGACTGAACAGAAGTTTTCCGACTTCGCCCTGCACCCGTTAGTCCTTGAAGCCCTTGAGAAAAAAGGGTTTCACAATTGCACGCCCATCCAGGCGTTAGCATTGCCGCTCACGCTCTCCGGGCGTGACGTTGCAGGTCAGGCGCAAACCGGTACCGGAAAGACGCTGGCGTTTTTGGCGTCTACTTTTCACTATTTGCTGACTCACCCGGCGAAACAGGATCGCCAGACCAATCAGCCGCGCGCCTTGATCATGGCGCCTACGCGTGAACTGGCGGTGCAAATCCACTCCGACGCAGAAGCGCTCTCCCAGAGCACCGGCCTGAAACTGGGCCTGGCCTACGGCGGCGACGGCTACGACAAACAGCTGAAAGTGCTGGAAAGCGGCGTGGACATTCTGATTGGCACCACCGGCCGTTTAATCGATTACACCAAGCAAAACTATGTCGATCTCGGCGCGATGCAGGTTGTCGTGCTGGATGAAGCCGATCGCATGTACGATCTCGGCTTTATCAAAGACATCCGTTGGCTGTTTCGCCGCATGCCTGCGGCCGATCAACGCCTGAACATGCTGTTCTCCGCCACCCTGTCCTATCGCGTACGCGAGCTGGCCTTCGAGCAGATGAACAACGCCGAATATGTTGAAGTGGAACCGGAACAGAAAACCGGCCACCGCATTAAAGAAGAGCTGTTCTACCCGTCCAACGAAGAAAAAATGCGTCTGCTGCAGACGCTGATCGAAGAAGAGTGGCCGGATCGCGCCATCATCTTCGCCAACACCAAGCACCGCTGCGAAGACATCTGGGGCCATCTGGCCGCCGATGGTCACCGCGTGGGCCTGCTGACCGGTGACGTGGCGCAGAAAAAACGCCTGCGCATCCTTGACGACTTCACTAAAGGCAACCTCGACATCCTGGTCGCCACCGACGTCGCCGCGCGCGGTCTGCACATTCCTGCCGTCACCCACGTCTTCAACTACGATCTGCCTGACGATTGCGAAGACTACGTGCACCGCATCGGCCGTACCGGCCGCGCAGGCGCCAGCGGCCACTCCATCAGCCTGGCGTGTGAAGAGTACGCGCTCAACCTGCCGGCGATCGAGACCTATATCGACCACAGCATTCCGGTAAGCAAGTACAATAGCGATGCGCTGCTGACCGATCTGCCGGCGCCGAAACGCCTGTCGCGCCCGCGCGGCGGCAACGGCCCACGTCGCAACTCCGCGCCTCGTCGCGGCGGCGCGCCGCGCAACAACCGTAAACGCTCGAGCTGATCGCCATGCTCAGCTCCAGCACGCTTTATGCTGCCATCGATCTCGGCTCCAACAGCTTCCACATGTTGGTGGTGCGCGAGGTGGCCGGCAGCATTCAGACCCTGGCGCGGATCAAGCGCAAGGTGCGCCTGGCGGCCGGGCTGGATCAGAACAATCACCTGTCGCATGAGGCCATGC
The DNA here is from genome assembly GCF_052169175.1 of Serratia sp. CY31944. Classification (NCBI taxonomy): domain Bacteria; kingdom Pseudomonadati; phylum Pseudomonadota; class Gammaproteobacteria; order Enterobacterales; family Yersiniaceae; genus Serratia; species Serratia sp. CY31944. The sequence goes on along the minus strand of NZ_JBJNLG010000017.1, from coordinate 29,933 downwards.
AACGCGGCTGGCAGTGCCTGCGGCTGTTCTCCGAACGCCTGCAGGACATTCCGCGCGAGCAGATCCGCGTCGTCGCCACCGCCACGCTGCGCCTGGCGTCCAACGCCGATGAGTTCCTGCAGGCCGCCGAGCAAATCCTCGGCTGCCCGGTACAGGTGATCAGCGGCGAAGAAGAAGCACGGCTGATTTATCACGGTGTCGCGCACACCACCGGCGGGCCGGATCGGCGGCTGGTCGTCGACATCGGCGGCGGCAGCACCGAACTGGTCACCGGCACCGGCGCACAAGCATCGCAGCTGTATAGCCTGTCGATGGGCTGCGTCACCTGGCTGGAGCGCTACTTCAGCGATCGCAACCTCGGGCAAGAAAACTTCGAGCGCGCCGAACAGGCCGCGCGCGAAATGGTGCGCCCGATCGCACCGCAGCTGCGCCAGCAAGGTTGGCAGATCTGCGTCGGCGCTTCCGGCACCGTACAGGCGCTGCAGGAGATCATGGTGGCGCAAGGCATGGATGAGCGCATCACCCTGCCCAAGCTGCGCCAGCTGAAACAGCGCGCCATTCAGTGCGGCAAGCTGGAAGAGCTGGAGATCGAAGGGTTGACACTGGAGCGCGCGCTGGTGTTCCCGAGCGGCCTGTCCATTCTGTTGGCCATATTCCAGGAACTGGGCATCGAGAGCATGATGCTGGCCGGCGGGGCGCTGCGTGAAGGCCTGGTTTACGGCATGCTGCATCTGCCGGTGGAGCAGGATATTCGCATCCGCACCATCCGCAACCTGCAGCGCCGCTACCTGATCGACACCGAGCAGGCCGAACGCGTCAGCCAACTCGCCGCCAACTTCTCGCAGCAGGTCGCCAACGAGTGGCAGCTGGATGCGCGATGTCGCGAGCTGTTGCACAGCGCCAGTCTGATCCACGAACTCGGCCTCAGCGTCGATTTCAAGCAGGCGCCGCAACACGCCGCCTACCTGATCCGCCACCTGGACTTACCCGGCTTTACCCCGGCGCAGAAAAAACTGCTGGCCACCCTGCTGCAAAACCAGAGCAACCCCCTCGACCTGTCGCTGTTGAACCAGCAAAACGCCCTGCCGCCGCGCACTGCGCAGCGTCTGTGCCGCATTTTGCGCCTGGCGATCATCTTCGCCAGCCGCCGCCGCGATGACACGCTGCCGGCGGTGCGGTTGCGCGCCAATCAGGACGATGAACTGACGGTGATCTTGCCGCCGGGTTGGCTGGAACAGCATCCGCTGCGCGCCGAGGCGCTGGAGCAGGAAAGCCACTGGCAGAGCTACGTCCACTGGACGCTGCGGTTGGAAGAACAGCGTTGAAATGACCAGGGCGCGATTCACGCCTGAGGTTAATGGCAAACCTGATGACATTGCCAAGTTTACATAAGACAGCATATAAAAAATAAGGAAAATCAATTCATTGATTTTCGGCTGATAACCACAAAGGAGGAAAAACCACGCTTTTCCTCCTTTGTCAGTAATCTAGCCCTGTCTTTTTAATTCCCGCCTTTGGCCTTGGCCAGCTGGGCGCGGATATTGGCTAGATGGCTCTGCCCTTTCTGCATCCGCTCCTGCGGGCTCACCACTTTGCGCTCGGTTTCCCATGCCAAATCGTCCTGCGGCAGCTCCAGCAAGAAGCGGCTCGGCTCCGGCCGCACCAGCTCACCATACTGACGGCGCTCGCGGCACAGGGTGAAAATCAGCTCTTTTTGCGCGCGGGTGATCCCCACATAGGCCAGACGCCGCTCTTCATCGACATTGTCTTCATCGATGCTGCTCTGGTGCGGCAGCAGGCCCTCTTCCATGCCCACCAGGAACACGTAGGGGAACTCCAGCCCCTTGGAGGCGTGCAGCGTCATCAGCTGTACCTGATCCAGCTCTTCTTCGCTTTCACCGCGTTCCATCATGTCGCGCAGGGTGAAGCGCGTCACCACCTGGGTCAGCGTCATCGGCTCGTCCAGATCGCTGCCTTCCAGCATCTCCGTCATCCAGCCGAACAGCGTATTGACGTTCTTCATTCGCATTTCGGCGGCCTTCGGGCTGGTCGAGGTTTCAAACAGCCAGCTCTCATAATCCACGCCGCGGATCAGATCGCGCACCGCCGCCACCGGCTCACGTTCCGCCTGCTGGGCGATGCCGCCCAGCCAGTGGGTGAAACGCTGCAACGATTCCAGCCCGCGTCCGGTTAAGTGCTGGCTCAGCCCCAGATCGAAACTGGCGTGGAATAAACTCTTGTTGCGCTGGTTGGCCCACTCCCCGAGCTTCTGCAGCGTCGCCGGGCCGATCTCGCGCTTAGGGGTATTGACGATGCGCAGGAAGGCGCTGTCGTCCTCCGGGTTGGTCAGCACGCGCAGGTAGGCCAGCAGATCCTTGATCTCTGGGCGCGAGAAGAATGAGGTGCCGCCGGAAATCTTGTACGGGATGCGGTTCTGCATCAGCATCTTTTCAAACACCCGCGACTGGTGGTTGCCGCGGTACAGGATCGCATAGTCGCCGTAGTTGGTCTTTTTCACGAAGTGGTGGGCTATCAACTCTCCCACCACCCGCTCAGCTTCGTGATCCTCGTTGTTGGCGGTCACCACCTTCAGCTCTTCGCCATACCCCAGCTCGGAAAACAGCCGCTTTTCAAAAACGTGCGGGTTATTGGCGATCAGAATGTTAGCCGCCTTCAGAATGCGCTCGCTGGAACGGTAGTTTTGCTCCAGCTTGATCACCTGCAGCGCCGGGAAATCTTCCTTCAGCAGCACCAGGTTCTGCGGCCGCGCGCCGCGCCAAGAGTAGATCGACTGGTCGTCGTCTCCCACTACGGTAAAGCGCGCGCGGTTGCCCACCAGCAGCTTCACCAGCTCGTACTGGCTGGTGTTGGTATCCTGATACTCATCCACCAGCAGATAGCGGATGCGCTGCTGCCAGCGTTCGCGCACCTCTTCGTTGCGTTGCAGCAACAGCGTCGGCAACAGGATCAGGTCATCGAAGTCCAGCACGTTGCACGCCCGCATATGGGCGTGGTACAGACCGTAGCAGTGGGCGAACAGCTTGTCGCGCTCCGAGCGCGCCAGCGCCGCTGCCCGCTGGGGATCGATCAGGTCGTTTTTCCAGTTGGAGATGGTCGAAATGAGCTGCGCCACCAGCGTCTTATCGCTTTCCAGCCACTTTTCGGTCAGCTCTTTCAACAGCGCCAGCTGATCCTGATCGTCGAACAGCGAGAAGTTGGACTTCATCCCCAACGCCACGTATTCCCGCTTGATGATCTCCAGCCCCAGGGTATGGAAAGTGGAAATCATCAGCCCGCGCGCCTCTTTGCGCCCCAGGGTTTGCGACACGCGCTCTTTCATCTCGCGCGCGGCCTTGTTGGTAAAGGTCACGGCGGCGATGTGCCGCGCCTGATAGCCGCAATGGTGGATCAGGTGGGCTATCTTGTTGGTGATAACGCGCGTCTTGCCGGAACCGGCACCGGCCAACACCAGGCAGGGCCCGGTAACGAATTCGACGGCTTGTTGTTGGCTGGGGTTTAATCGCATGGTGCTGGCTTGCTCGGCTGTAAAACGTGGAAGGGAATTGTAGCAGAAAGCGCCGATGAGATTTAGCGGGTATAATCAGCGCAATTTTCGCATCGACAAAGGCAATACCATGGCAAAAACGGCGTGCGCCCTGCACATTCTGGTAGACAATGAAAAGCTGGCCAACGAGCTGCTGGCCAAGCTGAAGCGCGGCGTCAGCTTCGACACGCTGGCGCGCAAATACTCGAGCTGCCCGTCAAAACGCAACGGCGGCTCGCTGGGCGAATTCAACAAGGGCGCGATGGTGCCGGCGTTCGATAAAGCGGTGTTCAGCATTCCGCTGCTCAAACCTTATGGCCCGGTCAAAACACAGTTCGGTTACCACATCATCAAGGTGCTGTACCGCAACTGAGGGGGCCTGAGCCCCCTGTTGGGCATTACTGCGCGCCGGCGTCCGTCGCCGGTGCAGCCACCGCGGCGTCGGCCGGTTTGGCTTCCTCCGTCACCACCGCCGGCGCAGGCATCATGATGCCGTCATAGGTTTCCTGCAGCTGCTTCATGCTCATTTCCGGCTCGCCCTTCGGCTGCATCAGCACCAGCGTCGCCTCCTGAGAAAGCTGCAGCTTCAGCGCCTGATTCAGCGTCTCCAGCGTCAGGCTGGACAGGAACTCCTGGCGCAGCTTCTGATACAGTTCCGGCGCGATATCCACCACCCCGCTCTGCTGCGAACGCAGGCGCTGGCTCATCAGCACATCGGTGTCGGTGCGGGCGTAGGTCGCGAACAGCTTGCTCAGCTGATCGTTTTTCTGCGCCAGCAGCGCATCGAATTCTTCTTTCGACAGGCCGTTGTCACGCACGTTGGCCAGCTCGCGGGCGATAAAGCCCAGGCTGCCGTTCAGGTTGTTGTTCGGCGTATCCAGATGGATGGCGCACTGCCCGCGCTGGTACTGCACGCGGCAGTCAAAGCCCAGATGCAGGCTCTTCTGGTCGCTTTTTTCCAGCGTCTGCTGGAGATGCCAGAACAGCGCCTCGCGGGCGAGATCGCCACGCCAGTAACGGAGCAGGCTCTGCGAATCGCGAATCGGATGCCACGGCGAATCCCACATGATCGACAGCGTATCCTGTTTCACCTGCTCGCTGATCAGGCTCACCGGCTGTTGCGGCAGCGGCGTCAGCGTCGGCATCGGGGCCGGGGTTTCACGTTTGCCCTGCAGCGGCGAGAACGCCTTGTTGATCTGCTCGCCCAGGCTGCGGCTGTCGACCTTGCCGACAACGAACAGCGTCATGGCATCCGGGGTATACCACTGTTGATAGAATTTCTTCAGCTGTTCGAGGTTGACCGGCCGTTTCGCCGGCTGCGCCGGATCGTGCGCCAGCAGCGTCGAGCCTTTCAGGCGGTAACGCCACCAGACGTCTTGGGTATTGGGCGGGAAAGTGCCGACCGGATTGATGGTGGAGTTCATCACCGCGTGCACCGTATGCTCGTCGATCGCCAGTTTGCCGGTGGTGTCCGCCAGCCAGGCCAGCGCTTCTTTCAGCAGGTCAGGCCGGTTATTCGGCAGGCTGAGATTATACATGGTGAAATCATACGAGATGATAGCCGGCGGCAGCGGCCGCTCGTTATCCACGCTCTGCTGCCACAGGGCGCGCAGCTGCGGCGCGGTAAAGCTTTCACTGCGCGTCAACGCCAGCCGCGGCAACAGCTGGGCGAAGCCGGTCTGTTGCGAAGACTCCACCAGAGAGCCGGTATTGACGATCAGCCGCAGTTCCACGCGGTCGCTTGGCCGCTGCGGCGTATCGAGAATTTGCCATGAAAACCCGTTGGCCAGCGCCCCCTGCTGCCAGGCAGGATCGGGTTGTAGTGCTTCAGCCTGCACGCTGCTACTGGCTGCAGCCAATAGCAGCCCACCAACTATAAGATGAATTCTGGTGCCCTGCATGTGAACCCCTACTTAATGACTATCCAATTTCTTATGCAAATGCGTGTATTCCATTCAATGGAATCATAAAAATACGCCCTGAGTTTCACAGTGGGGCGGAAAGCAGAAAGTGTACCATCGTGTTAGACCGCGCGCCTTTGCGGATGTCACTCATTAGAGTGAAAAATAATAGATAGCGGGGTTTTTAATGCAAGAAATCGTTACGAGGCAGGGGGAAAACCTCACCGGCCGCGGCTGCGGCCGGTGATTCGCCGTCAATATCAGGCGGAAGGCAGCGTTTTGTCCGCGCCGGCGTTTTTGTTGTTCAGCGTGGCTTTCAGCTGTTTCTCATCCAGTTGGCCGCACCACTTCGCCACGACCACGGTCGCCACCCCGTTGCCCACCAGGTTGGTCAGCGCGCGGGCTTCCGACATGAAGCGGTCGATACCGAGGATCAGCGCCAGGCCGGCCAACGGCAGGTGGCCGACGGCGGAGATGGTGGCGGCCAACACGATAAAGCCGCTGCCGGTCACGCCCGCCGCCCCTTTGGAGGAGAGCAGCAACACCACCAGCAGGGTAATCTGATGCATGATGTCCATGTGGGTGTTGGTCGCCTGTGCGATAAACACCGCGGCCATGGTCAGGTAAATAGAGGTGCCGTCTAGATTGAAGGAGTACCCGGTCGGGATCACCAGGCCCACCACCGATTTCTTGCAGCCCAGCCTCTCCATTTTATCCAGCATGCGCGGCAGCGCGGACTCGGACGACGAGGTCCCCAGCACGATCAGCAGCTCTTCTTTGATGTAGTTGACGAATTTGAAGATGCTGAAGCCGTTGGCGCGGGCGATGCTGCCCAACACCACCACTACGAACAGGATACAGGTGATATAGAAGCACACGATCAGCTGGCCGAGCTGCACCAGGGTGCCGACGCCGTATTTACCGATGGTAAACGCCATGGCGCCGAAGGCCCCCAGCGGCGCCAGGCGCATGATCATGTTGATGATGCCGAAAATCACCCGCGAGAAGCTGTCGATCACGTTGAAGATCAGCTGCCCCTTTTCACCCAAGCGATGCAGGGCGAAGCCGAACAGCACCGCGAACAGCAGCACCTGCAGAATGTTGCCGCTGGCGAACGCGCCGATCACGCTGCCGGGGATGATGTCCAGCAGGAACGGAATGATGCCCTGCTGCTGCGCCTGCTCGGCGTAGACTGCCACCGCCTTGGCGTCCAGCGTGCCGGGATCGACATTCATGCCGGCGCCCGGTTGCACCAGGTTGACGATCACCAGGCCGATAATCAGCGCGATGGTGCTGACGATTTCAAAATACAGCAGCGCGATGGCGCCGGTGCGGCCCACCGCCTTCATACTTTCCATGCCGGCGATGCCGGTCACCACGGTGCAGAAGATCACCGGGGCGATAATCATCTTGATCAGTTTGACGAAGCCATCGCCCAGAGGTTTCATCTCGGCGCCGAGGTCAGGGTAGAAATGGCCAAGCAGGATACCCAGCGTGATCGCCGTCAGCACCTGAAAATAGAGGCTCTTAAAGATCGTTGTTTTCATATGAACATCCTATGGGGGGAAGACACGCACCAGGCAGCAGTCTAAAAATCCAGCCTGTTCATTGCTTGCGCGGAAAATAACACCCACTTAACAACATGGAAATAATTTGTTGCACCCGCCCCTGGGAGTTGATGTGAATTTAAGAGCTGAAACGCGTCAGTCGGGGTGCAAAGCTGAAAATTGCGTAATGCTTTGTTTGCACTAACGCAAAAGAGGTAGATGAGAAATAGCGATTTTCGGACGGGGAAAAGTACCGGAAAGGTAAACGCGGCGCTTACGGCGCCGCGCGGCAAAACTCGGCTTCAAACGCTGCGCGCGGCAGCGGCCGGGCGAACAGGAATCCTTGCCCGCTGCGAATGCCGTGCTGCAGCAGGCAGTCGCGCTGCTCGGCGTTTTCCACGCCTTCGGCCATCACCGGCAACGCCAGCACTTCGGAGATCGCACTGACGATGCGCACCATCGCATCGTCGGCCGGCAGCCCCTGAATGAAGCTGCGGTCGATTTTAATCAAATCGATCGGCAGGGATTTCAAGCGGTTCAGGTATTCCAGACTGGAGTAGCCCATGCCGAAGTCGTCAAGCGCGATCGACAATCCCAGATCGTGCAGCTCGCGCAGCAGCGCCAGCGCGCGGTCGAGATCGTCGATGCGCACCGTCTCGGTGATCTCCAGCAGCAGCTTGCGCGGGTCTATCCGATACTGCGCCAGCAGGTTTTTCAGATGCGGGACGAACGCCTCATGCTGCATCTGTATACCGGAAACGTTGACCGCCAGCGGCAGCGCAATGCCGCGCTGCTGCCAGTCCGCCAGGATGCGGCAGGACTCTTCCAGCACCCAGTTGCCGAGAGGCACGATCACGCCCAGCTCTTCCGCGAGCGGGATAACGTCGGCCGGCAGGGTATAGCTGCCGTCATACTGCTGCCAACGTAACAGCGCTTCGGCGCCGATCACCTCGTTGGACTGCATGTCGATCTGCGGCTGCAGGAACAGCGTAAAATGCCGCTGCTCGATGCCGTGCAAAATCTCGCTCTCCTGCGTCAGCCGCTTCTGCGTGCGTTCCGTCAGGCTGGGCTCGAAAAACAGGATCTGATTTTTTCCTTCACGGTGGGCGGACATCATCGCCGAGGTGGCGCTGCGCAGCAGCTGTTCCGCACTTTCCCCCTGATTGAGGTAGTGCGCGATGCCGATGCTGGCGTTGGGCCGCAGTGCCAGACCTTCCAGGGTCAAGGGCGCGTTGATCTCCGCCATGATGCGTCGCGCCAGCTGCATGGCGTGGAACGGCCGCTCGGTCCCCTTGGCCAGGATGGCGAATTCGGTATTGCTCAGCTGCGCCAGCACGCCGTTTTCGTCGATGCAGCCGCGCAGCTTCTTCGCCAGCGCCAACAGCAGCGCTTCACGCATCGCCGGGCTCATCACGCCCGAGGCTTCATGCAGCGTCTCGATGCCGATCACCAGCAGGTTAAAACGCTCGGGGCGCAGGCTGGAGGCGATATGCTGTTCCAGCAACGCGTTCAGCAATGCCGGATTCGGCAGTTCGGTCACCGGATGGCGGGTGCTCAGGCGGCTCATGTCGGCATGCGCCTTGGCCAGCGTCTGTTGATTGCGGTTGTAGTTGCGCACCAGCAGGCCGAGCTCGTCGTCCTGGTGCAGCGTCGGCAGCATCAGCTGGTGGTAGGGCGCTTCGTCCTGCGAGATGTTTTCCAGCTCTTTGGCCATCGCGCGCAGCGGATGCACCATCAACCGGTTCATGCACCAGGTGATGGCCACCGACAGGATCAGCGCCAACAGCAGGTAGGTCGACAGCATGGTCGACAAAATGCTGCGGATAAACTGGTACATGCGGAACGAATCGGCCTGCAGCACCAGATAGGCCAGCGGCTGCTGGTTGGCCGGCACCCGCTCCAGCGAATAGAGCGGCACGGAAATTTGGATCGGCAGCTCAAAAAGCCGGGCGATCAGCGTCGGCACCGGCCGCTCCGGCGGGAAATTGGCGTGCAGCGCCTGAAACTCGTTCGGCAAGACGATATCCGCCCGGCTGAGAATGCCGACCGGCAACAGCGTGTTCAGCACCTTTTTGGCTTCCGGCACGTCCATGCGCAGCACCGCTTCCGCCAGCGGCTGGCGCACGGATTGAGCGATATTCTCCAGTTGCTGGGCGTAGTCATCCCTGCGCTGCTGCACAAAGTGGAATAACTGGATCACGATAAAGATGCAGATCGTGACCAGCGCCACGCCGGACACCGTCGCCATCTGCTTAATCGTTAACGAACGCCTGACCCGCAAACCTGCTCTCCGTGAAATCGGGCTGAAACAAAAAAGGGGGCTGACTCTCACCCGCCCCCTCGAACCGGGCTGATTATACTCGATCATCGGCTGTTTTTATCTGGCTATGCCGCAGGCAAAACCAAGAAAATCGCGGGTTTCAGTCTTTTCCTAAAGCGAACAAACGCGACCCGGACACAGGGTAACAAAACTCCCCGGTGTCCGACACTCCGAATCTTTCCCCTCCCGGCTACTTGAAGTCGGCGTAAGGCGTCAGCGGCTGCGGCGGCAAATCGAGATCCCCCTGCCAGCCGGCCAGGGAATAGCGCAGATAAATCAACGCGTGGCTCGGCGTATAGTCCTTCGCCTGTTGAATGTCGATACCGGCGCCGAGCGTCCAGTGCGAACTGAGACGGCGTTCGACGATCGCCCGCAGGGTATAACCGACGCCGCTCGAGGAGCTGCCATCCTCAACGGCGAACTTATCGGGCAGCGAATCCGGGATCAGCCCCTGCAGCGGATAGCGGCGCTGGCTGTCGGTTTTCGAATGGGAGAGCGAAACCGAACCGCCCAGCTCCCACGACCAGTTCTCGGTGCGCTGGCGATAGTTGACCGGCAGCGACAGCGACAGATATTGCTGCGGGCTGTAATAGCCGCCCTGCCCCAGCGAATAGCCGCTCAAATCCTTCTGGTAGTGCCACAGCATGGTATTGAGCCCGACGCTCAGGCGGCGATTGTCTTCGTTGATCAGCTTGTAGTAGTAGCCGGCCATCAACCGCTGCCGCTGGTTATCCGCCACGTTCTTGCCGGTAATCTGGTGCGCGCTGAGATCGGCCCACACGCCGTTCGCCTCGCCGCGATCGTAGCTGGCGCTCAGGCTGACGCCGGTAGCGCGCACGCCGCCCCAGGTGATGCCGGTGTTCGGATCCTTGGCGCCGCCGAACGCCAGCAGCGAGCTGGAGATCGGCCGCCGCGAGGCCGCCAGCGTCCAGCCGATGTGGTTCCAGTCGCCGTTGTAGGCCAGCCCGCCGGTCCAGTCGACCACCTCGAAGCCCATCGGCGTCGTACCGATATCGGCGGCCCAACGATCGTTTTTCCAGCCGGCCGCCACGCTGGTGCCGGTGGATTTCTGATGTTCATCGCCGCGGCATCCTTGCGTGTTGCAGGTGCCGAAGGTCTCGTAATAGTGGCCGCTGCCGTCGGTCGAGAAGCGGCCGGCATCCAGCTGCACGGTGTCGGTGCGCAAGAAGGCGCGCCCGTCATACAGCGGCATGTCCACCTGCAGCATGGTGTCATGCGCATTGAAGTCGGAAATACCGCCGGTGCCGCTCGAGCGCCAGTAATCGTGATCGAGCGTGACGTTCACGTCTTGCTGCCGGTACAGATCCGCGGCCTCGGAACGGATGCCGCGTTTCAGCCAGTCGTCGCTCGGATTATTGCGCGTCAAATAGGTGTAGCCGTCATTATCCTGCGGCAGCGTCGGCGTGATGCCGCCGGCCACCATCGCCTGGCGGTAATCCTGCTGCGCCCGCTCCGGCTGCCGCTGCGCCCGTTCCAGACGGGCGGCGTCGCGGTAGATCAGCGCCTTGGTCTGCCCCACGGGCTCCGCGGCCGCCGCCGTTTTCAGCCGACCGAAGATAGCTTCGGCCTGCTGCGGATCGCCGACCGCGCCCCAGGCGTTAGCGATCCGCCGTTGGCTGTTGAGCGAAGCGTCTTGCGGCTGCGGTTCGGTTTTCAGCCGCTGGCGCGCCGCGTCCAGATCCCCCTGCGCCACATAGGCTTCGATCTCGCCCAGCTGCGCATCCGGGTTGTTCGGTTCGCGCCGTTTCACCCGCTGATAGTCGCCCAGCGCCGCCGCATACTCCCCGCGCGCCAGCGCCCAGTCGGCCAGCAGCAAATCGATGCGGGTGTCCGCCGGCTGCCGGCGCAGATAGGCTTCCGCCGCCGGTTCGTCGCCGGCCGCCCGCAGCCGTTCAGCATGTGCAATCACCGCCTGCATTTTTAGCCGCTGCGCCAGTTCGCGCATGTTGTCGTTCCACTGCGCCGCAGGCAGCGTATTGAGCTGCGCCAGCGCCTGGTCGCCGCGATCGCTGCCGGAAAGGTAGAGCGCATAGGCATAGGCCAACTGCGGATTGGCGCGCTGACGCTGCGCCAGCTGCCGGAATAAGGCGTCCGCCTGCTGCGGCTGGCCGGCCTGACGCAGCGCCTGCGCATAGCGATAGGTCAGCCAAACGTCGTCGGGATCCATCGGCTGGGCGCGGCGATAGATTTCCGCCGCCTGCTGCCACTGCTGCTGCGCCGCCAGCGTCTCCGCCTGTTGCTTCAACATATCGAGCCGCAGCCCGTCGAGGGTGCTGCGCAGCTTGGCCTGTTGGCTGTGCGGCAGGCCGTTGAGGTAGGCCAGCGCTTTTTCCGGCGACTGGCGTTGATAGAGATTCACCAGGCCGCGCAGCGCGCTGCCGTTACCGGGATCGCGCCGCAGCGCCTGCTGATAAAACCCTTCCGCCGCAGCGTCATCCTTGCTCGCCACCGCCACATCGCCCAGGCCGATAAACGCATCGCCGTCGCGGTCGTCGAGCTGGCGCGCCTGCTGGTATTTCTGCCTGGCCAGCGCAAGATTGCCGGCCTTCAGCGCCTTGTCGCCTTCGTCTATCGCCAGCCAGTAACTGGTGCTCTTGATCAGGCTTTGCCACTTGCCGCTGTCGTAGCCGTTCGTGTCGGCGGCAAGCGCCTGGCGGAACAGCTTCAACGCCTGTGGGCGGTTGCCGGCGCGCGAATAGGCCTGGCCGAGCGCGCCCAGCACCTCGGCGTCGTTCGGCGTCGCCGCCAGCGCCTTTTGCAACGCCGGAATGGCCGCCCGGCTGCCGCCTTTATCCACCTGCGCCAGGCCGCGCACCCGCGCCTGATACGCCGGATCGGCCAACAGTTTCTGCTGTCTGGCCAGCTCTTCACGGGCGCTGGTCGCCTGATCGCCGGTATCGAACACGCCGAGGAAACGGTTGAGCGCCGCCACGCTTTGCGCGCTGACCGGCATCGCTTTGACCTTGTCCAACCACAGATCGGCGGCATCGCCGCGCCCGGCCGGATCGGCGGCGATCTTCTGCAGCAGCTCATAGGCCTGCGCGTCCTGGTTCTGACTGAACAGCATGCGCGCCAGCGACATGCGCAACGCCACGTTGCCGGAATATTGCTGATCCAGCGCCTGCAGCTGCTTCAACGCTTTCGCCTCCTGCCCCGGCAAGCGCGCCACCAGCCGCCAGTACTCCACTGCCAGCTCGAGCGTCGGCGGCTCGCCGTGGAACAGCGCATCGTACTGCGCCTTGGCCTCCGGCAACCGGCCGGCGGTCGCCATCAGGCGCGCCTGCTGCAGCTTCTGCCGGGTTTCCGGCTGCGTCAGCAGCATGTTCATTTGCGCCTGGCGATAGGCGCTGGACTGCGGCGCGAGGGTTTTTAGCTTGTCCAACTGCTGCTGCGCCAGCGCCATATTGCCCTGCCGCAGCGCCAAACGCATGCGCGCGGCGATCACGTCCGGGTTGTTCGGATCCATCAGCTCTAGCCGGTACAGCGACTGGCGCACCAGATCGTCCTTGTTGCCGGCCTCGCCAATGCGCACCTGTTCCAGCAGCCACTGCTCCGGGGCCACGGCTTCCGCAGCGCGCGCCTGCGGCAGCATCGCCAGGCTCAGCGGAATCAAATTCAGCCAGTTTATTTTGAAGTTGTGCATTGGCCGTCCCACGAGGGTTGCAATTCACCCTGACGATTAAAGCGATAACGTTGTTGATCCCACCCCTGACCGAACAGCGTCAGCGAGGCGCTGAAATAGGCGTCGTCCCCCGGCGGATGTTCGCTGATGCGTTGCCGCTGTGTCGCCAGCGCCTCAGCCTGCGTCGCCAACATCGGCAACATCGAGGCGGAAAAGCCGACCGGGCCGCCGCCGGTGGTTTTGCCGCTGGCGGTATCGGTTTTCTCCGGCGGCACGCCCTGTTTGGCGGTGAGCTGCGCCATCGGCTGAAAACGTTCGAGCAGCGCCGCCTTGTATTCATCGTCGTCCGCCAGCATGCCGGCCCACAGATAAACCCGAATGGCGTCGTAGCTGCCGACGTTCGGCTTGACGGGATCCGGCTGCCAGCCGGCGCCGACCTGCCACACCACCCAGTCCGGCGAGAAACCGTGCGGCGCGGTGTCCAGCCACAGCCGTTGATTGACCTGGCGCATCGCGCGCCACGGGCCGTTCAGCGCCGCAAAACGCGCCAACAGCTGCGGCGGCAGGTAGCTGGGATTCAGCCGCCAGCGATCGTCCGTCACGAACCCGACTTTGCCCGGCAGCAGCATCAGGCCCAGGCCGGGAATGTCGGCCACCTCCTCGCGGCCGATGCGTTGCAACAGCAGCGTTCCCAGGGTTTGATAGCGCCGGCTTTTCCACAGGCGGCCGGCTTCGAGCAGGTTGTAGGCGATCCACAGATCGGCGTCCGACGCCGAGTTGGCGTCCAGCACCTTCCACTGTTTGTCGTCGCTCTCGCCCCACAGCCAGGCGGGCAAACGGGCGCTGAGATCGCCCGCCGCCAGGTTGTTCTCCGTCCAGGCCAGCAGCAGATCGAAGGTCGGCCGGTCATTGGCCACCAGGGCGAAGAACAGGCCGTAGCTCTGCCCCTCGGAGGTGGTGATTTTGTTCGGGCTGCTCGGATCGATCACCCGCCCCTGCGGGCTGATGTAGAACTGCTTGTACTGTTGCCAGCCCGGCCACTCGCAGGCCGCCGCGGCGCTGAAGGCGCACAGCAGCAGCATGCCGAGCGACAGGCGTTGCAGCATGGCGTTCACCGCCGTCAATCCCGATCTTCAGGCGCCAGACGACGCCGGCTGAAGGCCTTCAGGCCACGCCACAGCATCAGCCCCAGGATCACCACCAGCACCACCGCGATCACCGCCAGCAGCACCGGATGGGTGGAGAGGGCATACCACAGCCGCTCCCACCACGGCAGGTGGCCGACATAGTAAATATCGCCGACGCGCAGGCTGTTGACCCCCGATTCGCGGATCACCGCCACCGAGCCGAATACCGCGGCGCGCTTGCCGCTGTCCAGCAGGGCATTGTTCAACAGCTCATAGCCGCGCGGGCTGTCCGCCAACAGCGCCACGATGCTGCGCTGGTCGTTGAACGGCGACTGCACGCCAATGATCGCAGACATCGCCCCCTCGGAGCTGACGGCAGTCTTGCTGTCCGGCCGGGTGTCCTCCGCCAGTGCTTCCGCGCTGGGCAGCGGCGGCTGCCGCGTCGGCTGTTTCACCCAGCTTTGGGTCGCGTCCACCAGCAGGCTGATTTTCTTGTCGTCGCGCAGCTCCGGCGGAATGGTGCCGACCATCAGGATATCGTCGTCGCGATCCTTGGCCTGCGACCAGTCATCGCTCAGCGTGAAGGCCAGCGCCGGGTAGCCGGTTTGCGCGCCGATCACGCCCAGCGCGTTCAGCAGCGCGCTGACCTGCGCCGGCTGCGGTTTCTGATTCACCAACACCAGCGTTTGCGACAGATCCGCCAGGCGGCTGAACGGGAAGCCGGCGTTGGCGAAGGCGCGCAGATCCGGCATCGCCATAAAGTGGCGGTAGCCGGAGAAATCGATGGTGGACGCGCCGTCGATCACCGCGTGGTTTTGCGTGAAGGAGTAGGTTTCACAGCGCCCTTCCGCGCCGCTGGCCAGCAGCGTGGTGTAGTCGAAGTCAAAGCGCAGCTGGTTGGTGGCCCCCAGCCGCAGCGCCGGGATATTGACGTTCTTGTCGGAATCGAGCAGCCCCTGCGTCAACGGCAGGCGCAGCAGCTGCGCGCCCTGCTCGTGCTCCGGCACCAGCGAGTAAGCCTGCACGAACTGGTTGTTCAGGCTGACGCTCAGCCGCGAACCGTCCTGAATGCGCGGCGCGGTGTAACGGTATTTCAGGTGCATGTCGATGCCGGTGCTGCGGATCAGGAACAGATCCGGCGGCAGGTTCATGGTCAGCGAAATAGGCCCGGGCTCGATGCCGCTGGTTTGCAGCTGCTCGGCGTACTGCTGCAGCTCGGCGAAGGTCATCGGCCGATCGGTGCGCACCCAGTTCGGCGCGTCGTACGGCTGGCGCGGCGCCAGCTGTTCCACCTTGTCCACCGTTACGTTCTGGCCGCGGAACAGGATGTTGCCCTGCGCGATGCCCTTCACCGCGGTGATCAAATCGTTGTCGTCACGCCCCTGAATCAACAGCAGTTTGACGTACGGATTATCCGGATGGCTGATCATCTCCACCGTCGGGCCGTTGACCGCCGGATAATCGCGCAGGAAATCCGGGCGCTGCGAGTTGGTGGCGAACACCACCGCGTGCTGCGTCGGCAGCGCATTGTACAGCGTCGGGAAGGATTGCCCGCGCCACTGCGCCTTGCTGCCGAACCAGGACGCCAGAATGCCCGCCGCACGCTGCTGGGCGAGATCCGGCTGGCCGGCGAACACCATCGGCAGCGTCAGCGGCCGATTATCGCGGCTGTCGAAGAACGGCTCAGGGAAGTGCGACAGCTCGTTTTTCACCGGCAGCGTCTGGAAACGCAGCTTCAGCGCGCTGGACTTGCTGACGTCGAGCCACAGCGAGGTGCTGGCCGGGTTTTCGCAGATATTTTGATAATGGCCGACGAACACCAGCCGAACGCGGTTAAAATCGGTGATATAACGCGGATCGATCGCCATCTGGATGCGATTGGGCTTGCCCAGCTGCTCCTTGGCGATCGTGGTCACGCCCATCAGCTCGTCGTTCAGGTAGACCTTGACGTGCGACTCCACCGGGATCAGCGCCGGCGATGGCGTAAACTCCATATCGAGCATCGCCTGCGAGACCACCTCGTCGCTGCGCACGCCGAATTCGATCTGCCCGTCCGGCCGGGTGCCGCGCAGAACAAAGGTGCCCGGCGGCGGCGCTATCTGCGCAAACGACAGCGACACGTCGCGCACCGGCGCATTCGGATCCTGCGGCGCGGCGGTTGGCGGTGGCGCGATCGCCGTATCGGCCGCCGCGGCGATCGGCGGCTGGGCCGCCACGGTCGGCGCGGTGGCGGTTTCGGCCTGCGACAGGGTGCTGATGCCTAAGGCCAGAGCAGTTAACCAGGTTATTTTTCTCGTCATCGTATCATCATCAATGTTGGAGCCTGTTCACCGGGCGAGTGAGCGGGCGGTTGAACTCGCAGCTAACCCACTGTTTCTTGTTGACCCAAGGTCGGATCCCTGCCGACGCCGCGCGGAATAAACGACACGACCCAGGCGGTCAGCGAGGTAACCCCGACCAGCAGACCGCGCACCAGCGGCGGCGCGTAGTCCGCCATGCGCACATACCCCCGGAAGCCCAGCGCCAGCACGTCGCGCAGGCTTTCGATCGGCCGGTCTTCGGGGAACCCGTCCTGCCACAGCGCCCAGGTATCGGCGCGGGCGAAGGTGCACTGAATGAAATCGATGTGTTCGCGGGTGGAGAGGTCGACCAGGCGCACCCCCACCTTGTTGCCGAAGGCGCGCGTCACCACGCAGGGGAAGCTGTACTCCTGCTGGCCGCGCTTGAGCAGCAGCGAGAGCCTGTCGCCGTCTTTCAACGCGTTTTCCACCCGCATCTCAATGCCCACGCCGCCGTCGGAGTAATCGCGCAGCGTGCAGGGATACAGATGGCCGTCGGCGCGCGCGATCGCCGCCGGCATGGCGATTTCCACGCGGTGCGCCTGACGCACCTGCTTGGCCTCCACCGCCACCGCCACCGCGCCGCCGAGAATCGTCATGTTGTACAGCACCCACACCAGGCTGATGATCACCGTCATCACCTCGTCCGTCGGGCCATAGGCCAACCGCCAGACGCCGAACGCCAGCCCGGCCAGGTTCAGGATCACCAGGAACATGTAAGGCCGGGTGATCACCCAGTCGACGTGCTCCTCCTCCACCAGCCCGCCCTTGGCGGTGACGTTGAATTTGCCCTTGTGCGGATTGAACAGCGCCACCGTCGTCGGCCGCGCGATATACCAGGCCAGCACCGTTTCATAGATTTCGCTCCAGAACGAATGGCGGTATTTCCCCTGGATACGCGAGTTGGTCAGGCTGGCGTGGATCATGTGCGGCAGCACGTAAAGCGCGATCGCCAGCGCCGGCGCGAAGATGATGTAAGCATGCAGCAGCAAAAACGCCAGCGGCGCGGTGAGGAAGATCAGCCGCGGAATGCCCGACAGGAAGTGCAGCATGGCGTTGGCGTAGCACAGGCGCTGCGCCAGTTTCAGCCCCTTGCCCAGCAGCGGGTTGTCCAGCCGGAAGATCTGCACCATGCCGCGCGCCCAGCGAATGCGCTGGCCGATGTGCGCCGACAGGCTCTCGGTCGCCAGCCCGGCGGCCTGCGGAATGCGGATATAGGCCGAGGTGTGCCCGCGCCGGTGCAAGCGCAGCGAGGTGTGGGCGTCTTCGGTGACGGTTTCCACCGCGATGCCGCCGATTTCGTCCAGCGCGCTGCGGCGCAGGATGGCGCAAGAGCCGCAGAAGAAGGTCGCATCCCACATGTCGTTGCCGTCCTGCACCAGCCCGTAGAACAAGGTGCCTTCGTTGGGCGTCTGGCGGAAGCGGCCGAGGTTGCGCTCGAACGGATCCGGCGAGAAGAAGTGGTGCGGGGTTTGCAGCATCGCCAGCTTTTTGTCTTTGAAGAACCAGCCCATGGTCAGCTGCAGGAAGGAGCGCGTCGGCACGTGGTCGCAGTCGAAAATCGCCACGAACTCGCCGGTGGCCTGCTTCAGCGCGTTGTTGATGTTGCCGGCCTTGGCGTGTTCGTGGGTCGGCCTGGCGATGTATTTCACCCCCACTTCGGCGGCGAACGCCCGGAATTCGGGGCGATTGCCGTCGTCGAGGATATAGATATTCACCTTCTCTTTCGGCCAGTCGATGCCCAGCGCCGCGTAGATGGTGGGCTTCACCACCCCGAGATCTTCGTTGTAGGTCGGCACCATCAGATCGATGGTCGGCCAGCTGGCGCTATCGGCGGGCAGCGGCACCGGCTGGCGATTAAGCGGCCAGATGGTCTGGAAATAGCCCAGCACCAGCACCACCCAGGCGTAGGTTTCCGCCACCAGCAGCAACAGGCCGCACACCAGGCTTAGCGGGTCGTCCCAGTTCAGCGTGGCGGTATAGCGCCACCACAGGTAGCGACAGGAGACGGTCAGCGACAGCACGATCAGCATCAGCGCGGGCAAACGCCCCGGCACCCGGCGCACCACCATCGCGATCCCCCACAGCAGCAGGACGAACACGAACTGCGCCGGCAGATCGAACGGTTGCGAGATGCACAGCATGGCGAGGATCGCCGCCAGCACGCTGACCAGAATAAACAGCGCGCGCCGCATGCCACGGTTCATGCGGCCGAGGCGCTCCACCGAGCGCTGTTCCACGCCGGCGTTCTTCAGCCGCTGCGGCAGGCCCTGCAGCCAGTCGGCATAGCGCTGCTGCAGGCGGCGCCAACCGGCGAAATAGTCGCGCTGCACCGGCGCGCGGCCGCTGCGAAACAGCAGCAGCCACAGCCCCTGTAGCAGATAACGCAGCGCATCCGCCGGGCGCGGGCGTTCGGCGGACAGATGCGGGAACCAGTAAGCGCGGCCGGTACGCACGCGCTGCCAGGCCGGCGACTCGAAGCGCAGCAGCAGCCAGCCCAACGCCACCAGCAGCGTGGCGAAAAAGGCGGTCAGCGCCGATGCGCCATTGCGGCGATAGCCGCGGTAGCGCGTCTGAACCGCCTGACGCACCGGCGGCACCAGCAGCAGGCTCAGCACCCGGCTCATGGCGCAACGCCCCGTTTGAGATTGATCAGGCACCAGTTGGCCAGCGTCAGCACTTCATCCGCCGCCAGGCTCTCGGGGCGGTACTCGCCCAACGGCTGTTTGACCGCCAGCGCTTCCGCCAACGCTTCGTCGCGGTGGATCACCACCGGCAACAGGCCGCTCAGCGTTTGCAGCCACAGCTGATGCAGATCCTGCTGCAGCTGGCTGGCGGAGGAGTAGTGATTGACCAAGAAACGGCAGTCGTTCGGCAGCGTCTGCTGATGGAGCCGCACCTGGCAGTTGGCGTCGGGGTTCAACAGCATGAACACGCAATCGGCAAGCTGCAGCGCCTGCTGCGCCAGCACGCCGTCCCCGACCGGGACATCCAGCAGGATCCAGCGCTGCGGATCGCCGGCGATCAGCTGGCGCACATTGTCGCGCCAGCGTTCCGGCTGCTCCCGACACTGACGCTGTACTTCCAGCCGTTCCGCCGCATTCAGGCGGCCAAAGGGCAGAAAGTCGAGGTTTTCACAATAACGCAGCGCGCCTTCCTGCCAGCCGCCGCCATCCCGCTCCGCGCGAGCCCAGCCGCGCGCCAGCTCGAACGGCGTGTTGAAATGCAGGCGCAACAGATTATCCGGCGTGAAATCGATCGCCAACACCGACTCACCCAGCTGCTGCAACGCCCAGGCGAGCGCCGCCGTGACCGACGTCGTCCCCATTCCACCCCGCAACCCTTGCAGCGCGATCACCGGCATAGATCAATGGCTCCCCGTGGTCTGCGCCAATTCGGCCAACAGTGGCCAGCGCGTCATCATTTGCGTTAACCGCTCCTGCCGGGAAATATCGACATAGCTTAATTTCGGCAATGAAAAAGCTTGGCTGAGCGCCTGCAGGTCATCCTGGCTCTCCCCAGGCGCCGCTGCACGAAAATGGGTGGGTGCGTTATTCATTCTTCCGCCTTGGCGAAAATAGGCTATGTTAATTAACTATAGCAACGATACAAAAAGAGAGAGGCAATAAGATGATTCTCAACAAATATTGTTGCAGAGCGTAGGAGATTTGTTATTGCCAGAGTAAAAATGGCTATCTTTATATATAAACGCCTTTAGTCGGCTTTCAACGAAAGTAGAACACATCCTATGGCGCACTCTTTTTCTCTAGGCATTCGGCAGATTTGGGAAGAGCTGTCGGTGATGCAGGCCCCCGGGCTTTATTGGATCAATATCGACAGGCAAAGCGACGCCGCGCTGCTGTGTCGCCAGGTCATTGCCGCCCAGCCGGCCACCCGCAAAGTCGCCCTGATCTGCAGCGGCGACAAACCCGATCGCCTGTTGGCCGAGCTGGCTTCGCCTGCTTTGCAGAAGCTGCCGCTGTATCAATTACCGGAGAAAAAAGCCGCGCTGACGCAGTTGAGCGACGATCTGATGCGCGCCCTGCGGCCGCAAAATCGCTTACTTATCCTGCTGGCCCACGCCAGCCTGTGGCAAACCTTCACCACCGAAGAGCTGCGCGAGTGGACGCGCGCCCTCGCCGCCTGGCTGCGGCGGCAGGGCTGCACGCTGTTGATCCTCAGCCACGGCGGCGGCATCAATAAGCTCAAAGGGCAGCTCAGCGCGCAGCATCGCATCCTGAACGGCCTGTCCAGCCTGCAATGGCAACAGGACAGCGCGCAATATCTGGTGAACTGGTGGAGCACCGAAAACGGCATCAACGCCAATCAGCTGCTGACGCTGTACGCCGCGGAAGGCGGCTGGCAGGGTGAGGATGAAAACAGCCAACCCTCCCCCACCGCCTTGCGCAGCGATGAAGGCCTGTATCTGGCCGAGCGCAGCATCCTGGAAGGCGCGCCGCCGCTGTCCGCCAACTGGCAGCTGCTGGAGAGCAACGACGAACTGGCGCAGCACGGCATGCTGAGACTCTCGGCGACGTTGATTTTCGCGCTGTACCAAAGCGACCAAATCGATCACCTGGCGCACCAGATCCACACCCTGCGCCGCAGCCGCGGCAACGGCCTGAAAATCGCGGTGCGCGAGATGAGTGCCAGCCTGCGCTACAGCGACGAGCGGCTGCTGCTGGCCTGCGGCGCCAACCTGATCGTGCCGCACGTCGCGCCGCTGTCGCGTTTTCTGACCATGCTCGAGGGTATTCAGGGGCAGCGCTTCTCGCGCCATGTGCCCGCCGACATCGATGCGCTGCTGGCCGGCTTGCGCCCGCTGCAGCTCAAAGGCTATATGCGGCCGGAACCGTTCAGCCAGGCGGTGCTTTCGCTGATGGGCAACACGCTGCTGCCCGAGGACGGCAAAGGCGTGATGGTGGCGCTGCGGCCGGCCACCGGCCTGCGCGCCGAACAGGCGATGACCCTGTGCCACCTGCGGCGCTTCGGCGACGTGATGACCGTGGTGCAGGGGCGGCTGGTGCTGTTTCTCTCCACCTGCCGCATCAACGATTTGGATACCGCGCTGAGGTTCATCTTCCGCCTGCCGGTGGATGAAGCCTTCAGCAACCGGGTGGTGTGGCACCAGGACGTCGATATCATTTCGGAAATCAAACGTATGGCTCAGGGGCGCTGGCAGATTTCGGCCACCGGCACCGCCGGCGCCGCGCCGCGCCCCCGCGAGACGGCGGCCGAGGCGCCCGCAGAACGGCGGCAGCCGGTCGCCTTCACGCTGACGCTTGGCCCGCAGGAGGAACCGCATGCTGAACCTTAACGACATCGTGCAACTGATCCTGCTGTGCGCGCTGATCTTCATCCCGCTGGGCTACGCCTTTCACCGGCGTTTTCCGCATTTGCGTCAATACTGGCAAAACCTGTTGTTATCGCCGCGCTATTTGAAATCCGCCGGTTTGTGGGTGCGCACAGGCTCCTCATCTCAGATTAAACGTAAGAAGCAGCCATGAATCCAAACTCGAAGACGCAATCCGATAACGCTCTGTGGCGCTACTGGCGTGGGCTGGGCGGTTGGAACCTCTACTTTCTGGCCAAATTCGGCCTGCTGTGGTTCGGCTACCTGAACTTCCACGCGCTGCCGAACCTGGTGTTCATGGCGTTTCTGCTGATGCCGATCCCGTCGCAGCGCCTGCATCGCTGGCGCCATTACCTCGCCATTCCGATGGGCATCGCGTTGTTCTACCACGACACCTGGCTGCCGGGCATCAACAGCATTCTCAGCCAGGGTTCGCAGCTGGCCGGCTTCAGCGCCCAGTACCTGCTGGAGCTGATCGGCCGCTTTATCAACTGGCAAATGATCGGCGCGGCCTTCGTGCTGTTTATCGCCTACCTGTTCGTCGCGCAGTGGGTGCGCGTCACGGTGTTCACCGTGGCGGCGCTGGTGTGGCTCAATATCGTCAACATCGCCGGGCCGGCAGTCTCGCTGCTGCCCGCGACCTCCACGGCCGCGGCCGGCGGCGCCAATACGCCGGCCACGTCTGCGCCGGCGGCGGGGGATGCTGCGCCGGCAGACAGCCTGCCGCCGACCAGCGCCAACCTGACGGCCTACCTGAACCAGTTCTACGAGCGAGAAAAAGGCCGCACCACCGCGTTCCCGGCCAGCTTGCCCGCCGATGCCCAGCCGTTCGATCTGCTGGTGATCAACATCTGTTCGCTGGCCTGGGCCGATATGGACGCGGTCAACCTGCAAAATCACCCGCTGTGGTCGAAGATGGACATCATGTTCGACAACTTCAACTCGGCCACCGCCTACAGCGGCCCGGCGGCCATCCGTTTGCTGCGCGCCAGCTGCGGCCAGCTTTCGCATCGCGATCTGTATCAGCCGGTGAACCAGCAGTGTTACCTGTTCGACAACCTGGCGAAGCTCGGCTTCAAGGAACAGCTGATGCTCGATCACTCCGGGGTGTTCGGCAACTTCCTGAAAGAGCTGCGTGAACAGGGCGACATGCAGGCGCCGCTGATGTCGCAGGCCGGCATCGGCAACGAGCTGACGTCGTTCGACGGCGAGCCGATTTATAACGATCTCGAATTGCTGACCCGTTGGCTGGATCAGCAGCAAAAAGGCGGTGACGGCCGCACCGCCACCTTCTTCAACGTCATCCCGCTGCACGACGGCAACCGCTTCGTCGGCTCCAACAAGAGCGCCGACTACCCGTCGCGCGCGCAGAAGCTGTTCGATCAGCTGAACACCTTCCTCGATCAGTTGGAGAAATCCGGCCGCAAAGTGGTGGTGGTGATCGTGCCGGAACACGGCGCGGCGTTGGTGGGCGACAAGATGCAGATGTCCGGCCTGCGCGACATTCCCAGCCCGAATATCACCCATACGCCGGTCGGCATCAAACTGGTGGGCATGAAGGCGCCGCATCAGGGCAGCCCGCTGCAGATCAAAACGCCGAGCAGCTATCTGGCGCTGTCTGAACTGGTGTCGCGTCTGGTGGACGGCAAGGTCTTCAGCGAACCCAGCGTCGACTGGCAGGCGCTGACCCTGGGGCTGCCGCAGACCCCGGTCATCTCCGAAAACGACAACGCCGTCGTGATGCTGTATCAGGGCAAGCCCTACATTCGCCTGAACGGCGGCGACTGGGTGCCATATCCGCAATAAGCGCAGCCTCATTCACCCAAAGCACGCCGTCGGCGTGCTTTTTTATTGGGTTTTTATAATAAAAATGGCGAACGCTATCGGCCGAAATAAACTTATTAACAGCAACCTGCTGAATTCTATTATTCGATTATTATTATCGTGCGAATATTCTTAATAAATTAACCCACTTCAGTGCAAGACTCGTGTGTCAACGCAGTTCTGAAGTTGCTCGTGTGTTTAAGGAGCGCCCGTCGAATTTTGCAAAACGCGTAGTTTACTATTGATATAGTTAATAGCCTCTATTGGTTTCATAGACTTATCGAGAGATTTCATCACACCTTGGCCGATGATCAACTCTATCTGATGCAGGTTTACGCCTTTACCGTCCGGTAAAGAAGACTCTCTTACCCCCTGATATCCCACCGCTCTCACCAGACGCAGCCACGGGTGACTATGAATGATGCGTGGATTGTCATAAATCGCCGGATGAGCGCTATTTCCGCCCAATAAAGCGATCTGTTCCGATATTTCACGTGAAAATAGCCAGTCGAAAAATACCGCGATTTGCCTGTCCTTTCGACTATGGCGTGACACCCCTAGCGAGCCTCCGCCCAGCATGGGTACATTGCCCGGCACCGGCGCATATCCCAGAGAAGGGGCGACAGGACTATGGGCTACATCGTTGAACAAGTTCATGAAAACATTCAACATCGCCACTCCATCCTGTTCAAAAAGTGCCAGAGACTCACTCCACCAGCCGCCGGGCAGTTCACGGACGTGGTTAAACTGGCCGATATACTGCTCCAACGCCCTGCAGCCAACCACAGGCTCTAACTGCGGCCCCATCTCGTCTCGCATTAAATGGCCGGAAAGGGCGTAATAGCGCAGCAGAAACTCCGTAGCAATAAGCCTGGGATTGCCCGTTATCGCACAAGCCCCCATAGGACGCATCCGGTTTCCCGGCTGATGCAACCTGGCAAAAAAAGCCGACACCCTATCAAAATCAGAGAAATTTTCCGGCACGCGGAGTTCGTCGCCGAACTGCTCGTAAAACATCCTTTTGATTACGGGGTCTTCGAGCAGATCCCGACGATAAAACAGCAGTTGAATACTGGGATCAAAAGGCAACGCATAGGCAGTCCCGCCGCAAAAGATATATTTCTCCAACGCTTGGCCAGAGAAACGCGTCGCCAGCGACGCAACCCCGTCACCAAGGGTGACCAATGGCCGCATCAAACGAGGAGCCAACCAAGCCAAAACGGCGACATCGACGCGAAAAATATCGATATCGCGCTGTTGATCCGGCTCTTCCAGCAGGTGGAACATTTCATCGTAGGAGTAAGTCGTAATATTGACGTCGATGCCACTTTGCCGACGAAAGCCGGGCAGAAGCTTATTGAGAGCCGTAATGGAAGGGTTGGCCAACGATGCGAAATGCAAAACATGCCGTGATATTTCACGCTGGAACAGCAAAGATTTAGCGGCCACGTCGAACCCTTTATTGCCCGTACCCGGTTGCTCCGGCATGCTTCGCGGCAAAGCGTTCAGAAAACCGTCGCCAATGCCGTACCCCAACTGCATCGCATCCAATTGATAACAGTGCAGATTGTCTTCTCCGCCTTTCGCTCCGCCACTCAGGACGTACAGTGCCGGACAGGCCAGTTCACTGCCCAGACGACAGGCCGCCCTGAGATCGTCGGCTTTTTCGCTATCCATAGCGACGATCGCATCAAAAGGCTCCGCCGCAAAAAACGCAAACGCGGTGCGGTAACTCTCAGCTTGGCTGCTGCTGTATATTGTCAACGTGCTTTCAGGGCGCAGAAGCGCCAAACGCGTTTGCAACGCAGACGCAAATTGCTCGGCATACGGATATCGGCGCTCTTCGCAGAACAAGCCGATTCGACTTGCGGAAGAAACCGCGAGCTCTTGCGCAATGTCATGGGCAGCCTGTACGAAATCCGGCGACACGAAGCGCTCTGCGCCTTCGGGTTGGCGATAAACAAAGACGATCTCGGCCCCATCCTGCCCCAACAAATCGTAATAGTCGGCAGCCTGGGGCAGACAGGAAACGCTGACGACCAATCGATATTGCTTCGCCGCCAACATTTGCAAGATCCGTCGTTCGTTTTGCTCACGATCGTCGGTCAGATAAAGGGCCACCTCTGCCTGCAGCGATAGCGCCTGAGTAATGCCGGTATAAAAAGAACCGTAGCGCTCGGAAGTGATATCGGGCAACACCACGGCAATTCCCGTGCCTTTCCCGGCCCGCAACTCCCGCGCCTGCGCATTGGGTTTATAGTCAAGCTGTCGGGCGGCGTCCATGACCGCGTTGATTTTCTTGACGCTGACGTTCCCCCGACCATTCAGTACATTCGATACGGTGCCGTGAGAGACGCCGGCCAACCTGGCTATGTCCTTGATTGTAGGCATTGTTGGATCTTAGCTTGCGGATGGAGTCATGACAGGATTCTATACTGAAGCACAATAGTCGATCAAATAAGCGACCGGCTTCACACCAACACTCTGATCAACGATGACCGGCGTGTTTAGCGATACCACCACTCTACTTTCATTCATAATTCACATTTAGAATAAATAGCTGCATGAATGCAATGGATAAAGCCATTCTCTTCTGGAAAACCCCGCCGAACACATCTAACTGATAAATAACAAGAATAAAAAATCAATTTGATTGAAATCACGAAAACAGAATGAAAAATTTGCAAAAAAATCTACCGGAAATAATGATTGGTACGTTCCAATAAACATCAAAAAAAAATAAAAATGGAGAGAAAATGAAAATTCACTTTCTGGGCTCTTCCTCATCTGAAGGAATACCTAACCCATTCTGCCGTTGCGACCTGTGTCTGCAAGCTCACGCGATGCAAGGCAAAG
The DNA here is from genome assembly GCF_052169175.1 of Serratia sp. CY31944. NCBI lineage: Bacteria > Pseudomonadati > Pseudomonadota > Gammaproteobacteria > Enterobacterales > Yersiniaceae > Serratia > Serratia sp. CY31944. The sequence continues at coordinate 3,479 of NZ_JBJNLG010000017.1, read as the reverse complement.
ACATTCGCACTCGTTCTTCAGCGCTTATCGATGACATCTTATTAATCGACATGGCGCCAGAGTTCAGTTATCAAATCATGCGCGACGCTATTGATGCGACAAAAATTACTGATTTGCTGTTCACGCATACACACGCCGACCATTTCAACGTTGGCGAGCTTTTTAGCCGTATGGAAGGTTTCGGCCACCATATTGAACATCCATTAACCATTACCGGCAACGACCGGGCCATCAATGGCTGTCTCGACATGCTGCCGAATTACAGCCGGGAGCGATTTCGCTTTATCTGCCCGCCGCCCCTCACTACCGTCGAACGCCACGACTACCGCATCACTCCGCTGCTCGCCAACCACGCGCCCTGGGAGTTTTGCTACGTCTATTTTATTGAGAAAGAAGGGAAAAAAATATTTTACGGCCATGATTCGGGCTGGTTCCCAGAGGCGACCTGGCAATGGTTGGAGAGAAAACGTGCCGACCTGGTCGTTCTTGAATGTACCTATGGGTTTACTCAAAACGCACGTTCAGACAACCACATGAGCATAGAAACCATTTTTGCCGCACAGCAGCGATTACAAGATTCTCAGGCGCTGCACCCAAATGGCGAAATAGTCATTTCGCATATTTCACATAACGTGAACCTGTTGCACCACCAATTAGTCGAGTTGTTTGATGAGCGCAATATCAGGATCGCCTACGACGGGCTGAAAATAGAAATATAAAAGGAAATAACATGAAAAATAATAAGATACCTCGTTTGGTCGTCATGATGTACCTGCAATATTTCGTCCAAGGTGCCTGGAACATGACCATGGGATTGGTCTTAAGCAGCGTGGGGCTTTCCGCCATCATCGGAGATGCGTACGCTTTGCTGGGCATCGCAACGCTCATCTCCCCGCTGTTTATCGGGCTCGTCGCCGACCGTTTTATCCCTTCGCAAAAAGTGATGGCGGCGCTGCATTTGGTCAATGCGGGCGTTTTACTGCTGGTACCGCAATACATTGAAGTACAAAACACCACGATGATTTTGCTGCTGATTTTCTTCGTTGGTTTAATTTTCTATCCCACGACGGCGTTGGCCAACAGCATTAGCTTCCGCCATATCGACGGTGTGCAACTGTTCCCAGTGATCCGCGTTTTCGGCACCTTCGGCTTTATGTCCATCGGTTTTCTGCTCGGTCAACTCGGCCTCTCCGGTAGCACGACGACCTGGTATATCGCCTCAGGCACTGCGGCCTTACTGGGCATTTACTGCTTCACACTGCCCAATACGCCGCCGAAAGAACGGAAACAAAGTTTCACGCTGCGCGAGCTACTGTGCCTCGACGCATTGTCCCTGTTCAAAGATAAGTATTTCGCCATTTTTATGGCCAGCACCTTTGTCTTGATGATCCCCAAAACGGCTTATTCCGCCTATATTCCGGTTTTTCTGAAATCTTTGGGCTTCGACAACGCCGCAACCATGATGCAAGCAGGTACCGTGATGGAGGTCTTGTTCATGTTTGTCCTGTCGGCGTTTTTACTGCGTTTTGGCTTTAAAACGGCCATTCTGCTGGGCGCGATCTGCTGGATTCTGCGCTCATTGCTGCTTTCCTACTCCGCGCTGCATGTCGATATGGCCTACGTCCTTGCCGCATTGATGCTGCAGGGCCTTTGCTGGGATTTCTTCTTCACCGCGGGAGACATCTATGTCGATAGCAAAGCCAAGGAAGAAATTAAGGCTCAGGCGCAAAGCTTGCGCTTTATCGTCTCCAACGGCCTCGGTCTGTTTTTTGCCTCGGCTGTCTGCGGCCAAATATTTAACGAAACGGTGACCGTTTCCAGCACTTCCGCCGCCGCGCTTCCGCAATGGGCGACATTCTGGCTTTACCCTGCCGTTGTTGCCGCCGGTGTTTCGTTGTTCTTCCTGGTGTTCTTTAAAGACGACACGCTGCGAAGGAAACAAATCGCCACCGAACCGGCCAAACGCTAAACCAAACGGGTAAAGGAACGAAGAGAAATAGCCATGGATATTATGCTGTACATCAGAGACGCGGTATATCCACACTGGGAAATCGCGGCCAAACTGTTGGCCGCCTTTTTACTCGGCGGGATCATCGGCCTGGAAAGGGAGTCCAAAGGGAAACCCGTAGGTTTTAAAACCTGCGTGATCATCGCAACAGCCAGCTGCATGCTCACGATAGTGTCCATTACTTCTGCCGAACATTATGCCGAGTTAGCCAGCAACATTCGTACGGATCCCATGCGGCTGGCGGCGCAGGTCATCAGCGGCGTCGGTTTTATCGGCGCCGGCGTAATCCTGCACCGCCGTGATGATGCCATTTCAGGTCTGACAACCGCCGCTATCGTTTGGGCATCAGCGGGGATCGGCATTGCCTGCGGCGCAGGATTCTATCTCTATGCGCTACTGGTCACCCTCTTGTTTTTACTGTCTATAAAGTTAAGCCCCGTCGTTTCCCATCTTCATTTCAGATACGGAGCCGTAGGGAAAATTAAAGTCAAAATAATTATTTTGAACAAAGAGGGTCTCAACGAAGTCATCACTGAAATGAAGAAAAACAAGTATCTGGTCGATGGTTTGACAATCAGGGATATCAAAAAAGACCTGATTGAGATCAATATGAAGGTATCCCTGCGGCGTAAGACCTCGCTGAGTGAACTCTATAGCACGCTTAAGGCTCTAGCCTCGGTGCGCGCCGTCGCGTTGGAATATTGAAAAACTCACGGTGGACCACAAATCCACCATGAGCTGTCATGATTATTTATAGATCAGTTACTTCTAATATAATCAATAATCCATAAAAAATCCTTTTTCGGCGTGCCGTCACTGTCATAAGCGCCCGCACCAGACTTCAGCACATAGCAAGTGCTCGTACCGCCAGGACAGTAACTGTCTTTTCTTCCCAACAAGAATGAACCATAACCATTGCTCGCTCTTATTGCATGGAAATTTCTATCACCCACTTTTTTCTTGTCCAGTTTAGCTGTATCTATAGTAATGACTTCCCAATAAAATTTGTCCTTATTCTCATAGGTTATGACATAATCATCTTCCGATTTATCCATTCGTCCATAATACGGCTGCAGTAAACCATCTCCAGCCGGCCCCCTGAAAATATACTTCCGATAGATACCGTAGTCGCTGGGTGCCAACCATCGAAGAGAAAAGTGCATCACGTGAGAGATATTAGGATTTGAAACACTGTATTTGTCCAGCTTTGCATAGTAATATGACGAACCTGAATACAGATTCAGATATGTTCTTGCCCCTTTATCATCACTGGAGAAGTCCCCCAGATTCCTCAATGCAACATTATCCCCTCGAACAGGTAAAGATATATCGTCACCATGATAAACCTTAATAGCGGAATCTATACTCCAACGCCCATTCTTTTCGTTATCATCTAAATATAAATAGTTGTCGTTACTTAACTATAAATTAGAAATAGATGAAATAATAAAGACCACTGAAAGACCACCTA